>NZ_JBYCZT010000009.1:0-260768 GCF_057586375.1 Peribacillus sp. SRI_006
CCCAAATGAATGGCCACCTATCCGAACAGGAAAGTCAATTTAAGGTGGACATTGCTAATTTAGAACAGATGATTTCCGATTTAAAGGAAAAAGAGTCCTACCATCAACAAGAAATCAATCAGTTAAATCAAACGATTAGCGATGCTTCCCAACAAAAAAATAAATATAAAGCGGAGATTGAAAATTTAGAGACATCCATGATCGAACTTTCCGAAAAGGAAAATCATCATATACAAGTTATCGAAAACTTTAAACATGACATTGAAAATTATACGCAAACGATCGACCGCCTATCCGAACAGGAAAGTCAATATAAAGTGAATATTGAGAAATTGGAACAGCTGATTTCCGAACTAAAGGAAAAAGAAAACGACCATCAACAAGAAATCGATCAGTTAAATCAAACGATTAGCATTGTAACCCAACTAGAAAATAAATATAAAGCCGAAATTGAAAATTTAGAGAAATCCATGTTCGAACTTTCCAAAAAGGAAGAGCAGCAGACACAAGTTATTGAAAACTTTAAACGTGAAAATGAAAATTATACTCAAATGATCGATCAACTATCGGAACAGCAAAATATATATAAGGTGGACATTGCAAATTTAGAACAGATGATTTCCGATTTAAGAGATCAGGAGTCCTACCATCAACAAGAAATCGAGCAGTTAAATCAAACGATTAGTGTTGTATCCCAACAAGAAAATAAATATAAAGCGGAGATTGAAAATTTAGAGACATCCATGATTGATCTTTCCGAAAAGGAAAATCATCATTTACACGTTATCGACAACTTTAAACATGACATTGAAAATTATACTCAAACAATCGACCACCTGTCCGAACAGGAAAGTCAATATAAATTGAACATTGAGAATTTGGAACAGATGATTACCGATATAAAGGATAAAGAGAACTACCATCAACAAGAAATCGATCAGTTAAATCAAACGATTGCTCTTGTTTCGGAGCAAGAAAATAAATATAAAGTGGAGATTGAACGTTTAGAAAAAGCCCTGATCGAACTTTCCGAAAAAGAAGAAAAACAGACACAAGTTATCGACAACCTTAAACATGAAATTGAAAATTATTCCCAAATGATCGGCCAACTATCGGAACAGGAAAGTCAATATAAGGTGGATATTGCGAATTTAGAACAGATGATTATAGATTTAAAGGAAAAAGAGAATTATCATCAACAAGAAATCGATCAGTTAAATCAAACGATTAGCGTTGTATCCCAACAAGAAAATAAATATAAAGTGGAGATTGAAAGATTAGAAAAAGCCATGATTGAACTTTCCGAAAAGGAAAATCATCATATACAAGTTATCGACAACTTTAAACATGAAATTAAAAATTATACTCAAACGATCGACCTCCTATCCAAACAGGAAAATAAATATAAAGCCGAGATTGATAACCTAGGGCAAATGATTATTGATTTTAAGGAAAATGAAGATAACCATCAACAAGAAATCGAACAGTTAAATCAATCGATTGCTCTTTTTTCTGGGCAAGAAAATAAGTATAAAGCGGAAATTGATAACCTGGAGCAAATGCTTATTAATTTTAAGAAAAATGAAGATAACCATCAACAAGAAATCGAGCAGTTAAATCAAACGATTGCTCTTGTTTCGGAGCAAGAAAATAAATATAAAGCCGAGATTGATAATTTAGAACAGACGATTATCAATCTAAAGAAAAGTGAAAATCAACATCAACTAGAAATCGATGAGTTAAATCAATCGATTGCTCTTGTTTCGGAGCAAGAAAATAAATATAAAACCGAGATTGATAATTTAGAACAGACGATTATCAATCTAAAGGAAAATGAAAATCATCGTCAACAGGAAATCGATCAGTTAAATCAAACGATCGCTTTTGTTTCGGAGCAAGAAAATAAATATAAAGCCGAAATTGAAAACCTAGAGCAAATGATAATAAATTTTAAGGAAAATGAAAATCAACATCAACAAGAAATCGATCATTTGAATCAAACGATTGCTCTTGTTTCTAAGCAGGAAATTAAATATAAAACGGAGATTGATAATTTAGAACAGACGATTATCAATTTAAAGGAAAATGAACGCCAACATCAACAGGAAATTAAGAACTTAACCGGTTCCATAATAGATTTAAAAGATAAAGAAATTAATTATTTACTAAAAATAGAAACTATAAACAAAACGGTAAATGATCAAAAAGCAAAAGAAATACATGATAAAGATGAACGAACAAAATATATTAAACAACGAGAAAAAAATCATTTGCATGCAACAGGAAAAATGGAAAGACCTTTTAATAATAATGGAATACAACAGCAAGTTGGAAATACTCGTGTTAATATGGGAAATTTCAATTCGCCTAATAACAAAGAAGCAATTAATCAACCAAGTGCGTTTCGATTCTCGAATGAAACAAACCAACAAAAAAACACAACCCAAAATCTTAATAGTCAAACATCAAATTGTCAAATATCCTCTCCCCTAAATAAACCGAGTTACCCGGAATTTGATCAAACTCAACAAAATTATAATTCCGGGATCATGTCATCCTATCAAAAAAAGGATTACCCAGAAACTAAATTTAACAAAACTAATACAGATTCATTTTCCTTAGATATGTTTTATAAAAATCATCCTTTATATAATTTACATTCCGGATCGCAAAAAACAGCGATAGATCCTTTTAAGAATTTTAGGAGGCATTAATAATAACCATTATTTTGAGTATATGTACCCTCACTTTACCTCATTGAACTATAAACAAAAACTTAAATACCACTTTCAACCGAAGATCAAGGATTGTGATAACCCCCCCTATCAATATCACAGTCCTTGAATTTTTCTTACCAATAAAAAATCGCCACAAAAGGAGAGATAAATGAAGTGAAAAATCATCCTTTAATTTCCATAATTTTTCCTGCCAAAAATGAAGGGGAAAATGTGAAAAACACTCTCGATTCGTTATTTTCAGTTAATACAGAATATTCCTTCGAAGTGATTATTATAAACGATGGATCATCAGATGATTGCTGCAATTTTCTTTCTACCTATAATCACGCAAACCAGGTTAAGCTTTTTGAAACAGATGGCATTGGAGCTGCCAGCGCACGAAATTTAGGAGCAGCAAAAGCTTCTGGAGAATTCCTGATTTTTTGCGACGCCCATTTACAGTTTGAAGATTTATGGATCGATCATATTGTAGAACCCCTGCTTACAGGAAAATCTGATGCAGTAACCCCAGCAATTGCTTCGTTTGGCAATTCCGATTTCATTGGCTATGGTCAGACCTTAAAGTCAAACCTCAGAATTAAATGGAACGCTAAACAAAATGGCCTCTTTGAAACTGCCGTATTACCCGGAGGATGTTTTATTATCTCAAAAAAAGTGTTTGAAGATGTCGGCGGATTTGAAACGGGATTTAAAACTTGGGGACATGAAGATGTTGAGCTTTCTATTAAGCTATGGCTGTTTGGGTTTCGCTGCCACGCCCTGCCTAATGTAAAAATTATCCACTTGTTCAGAAAAGCTCACCCGTATGAAGTTAGCTATGATGAAGTTTATTATAATTTATTAAGGATGGCCTACTCTCATTTTAATACTCACCGCATCCAGAAGTGCAAAAAACTCATGATACATGTAAAAGCAAACCCGATTGAATCCCAAGTGCTCCTTGATGGAGTTAAAAAGCAGCGACGGGCTTACTTTCAAAAACGAAAATATGATGATGATTGGTACTTTGCCAAATTCAAAATAGATTTCTAGATTTTACAGATCACCCTTTCTAGTCATGTCGTGAAAGAGCTATTTACTAATATTTATAAGAAAAACAGGTGGAGAAATTCTGAGTCCGTATCTGGATCAGGTTCACCACTTACTCAAACCAAAACACTCATTCAGGAATTACTAAGCATAATAAAATAACTTCAGATAAAAAAATGATAGATGCACCATGTAGTGATTTTAATTGGATGAAGGAAATATCCAAAAATACAGAATTATATATTTGGATTGATATCGTCGATGAGATAATTAGAAATAAAAAAAATATCGATTAAACAATGTACAGTTTTTTCATATGGACATTACAAAAGATCGTCTACTACAATCTCGACTCTAAAAAATCACTAGCTTTATGGGATTAGGATATCATCAATTTTTTTAAAAAATATATATCTACTTCCGCTTGCGCATGATATTATCCCCTTAGTTAGACTGTATAAAAAGCCCATGAAATAACATGTTTGTTAAACTACTACTTGGATAGATCTTATTTTGCCTAAAAAAGGGGATACATATCAATTTTTTACCAAGGAATTAAAGATACAGGTTGTACAAAGTTATTTGTATAATGAGGGTATCCAATGGATTGGTGCGGAAATAGTAAAATATAGACGGCTTTTCAGACTTGCTGGATAAAGCACTGTACCAAACAAAGGCTTAATCCCCCCTTGTAAGCACCTCCTCGTATGATACTCGATAGGATAGTAGTTGTGCCTTTTGGTTAGCCTTCCCCTTTTTGCTTCATGCCCTTAATAAGTACTTCTGCCACCTCAGGCCGAGTAAATTCCGGTGGTGGAATAATACCCTCATGCAGCATTTCCCGTACTTTCGTTCCACTTAAAATGAACCTATCGTCAGCAGAATGAGGGCATGTCTTCAACGAAGCCATATTCATACATTTTCCACAGTAAAAGCTATGTTCAAAAAACAATGGTTTAATACCTATTTCTTTAGGTTCAAACTGGCTGAAAATTTCTTGCGCATCATATGTTCCATAATATTTTCCTACTCCAGCATGATCACGGCCGACAATAAAGTGTGTACAACCATAATTCTTTCGAACAAGCGCATGAAAGACCGCTTCCCTTGGACCTGCATAACGCATAGCGGCTGTGTAAATTGCAAGACGGACCCGGTCCAATGGATAGTAATATTTTAATAAAATTTGATAGCTTTCCATCCGGACATCAGCTGGTATATCATCCTTTTTCGTTTCACCCACTAATGGATTCAGCAGAAGTCCATCAACCGTTTCTAATGCCGTTTTTTGCAAGTATTCATGTGCTCGATGCACTGGATTTCTAGTTTGAAAACCGACCACAGTACTCCAACCTAAGGCGTTGAACATTTTTCTAGTTTCGTTTGGACTCATATAAAATTCTTCAAACGGTTTATGTGAGGGCCTATTCACTAGAAAAATAGACCCAGCAATATAGATATCCCCTTGCTCAAATAGTTTTTTCACCCCAGGATGATTATCGTCCATTGTTTTATAAACGAGTTTAGCTTCTTCCAGTTTATCGTATTCAAACATTTCTTCTACCTGAATGACCCCGCACAGTTCTCCCTCATCACTATATAGAGCCACTTCATCCCCCGCATTAATACTCTTCGCCTCTTCCTTTGTTACAGGAAGAGTAACCGGAAGCGTCCATGGTAATCCGTTTGCCAGATGCATATATTTTAAGACGCTCTGGTAATCTTTTTCCGCCATAAATCCAATAAGCGGACTAAACCCACCATTTGAAATCATTTCCATATCCGAAATAATCCATTTTGAGATAGTAAGGGGCGAAAGGGATTTGCACTTTTCCAAATATTCTTCTCGATCAATTCCTGCTAATTCACGATTAATCAACTTGCCTCCATGTGGTTCAATGATGGTTCTTTGAACATCCATATATTACACCTCCATCATTTGTACGTTCCATTGTCACCTTTTCAGGCTTAAATATTGCCATCCCCTAAATGATCATTATCTTTTAAGAAGTTCATGATCTGTCGCGCACATTCTTCAATAGAATATTGACTTGTTTCAATAATGATTTCAGGGTTTACCGGTTCTTCATAAGGGGCTGAAATCCCTGTGAATTGTGTAATTTCCCCAATTCTAGCTTTCTTATATAGCCCTTTGGGATCCCGTTTCTCACAGGATTCTAAAGGACATTTGACATATATCTCAAGAAATTCACCCTGTTTCACCTTTTTTCTGACAGCTTCCCGGTCACTAATATAAGGCGAAATAAACGTGGCTAATACCACAATACCGCTATCCACAAAAATTTTGGCAACTTCTCCGATTCGGCGTATATTTTCCTTGCGATCTTCAGAACTAAAACCAAGATCTTCATTTAATCCATTCCGTAAATTATCTCCATCCAATATATACGTCGAGATCCCCTTCTCATGGAGTTTTCCTTCGACCATATTCGCTATGGTTGACTTCCCTGAACCTGATAAACCTGTAAACCAAAGAATCAAGCTTTTATGTCCATGTAAAGCTTGCCTATGTTCTTTTGTAATAGAAAATGAATGATGATGGATGTGCTCATCTTGACCCATAGAATCTCCCCTTTATTCTTAAGTTATGGAACAGGATTTTTGTTATTTCGGATGACATGGACTAAAGAAATTATCCAGCCAATTAATATGAGCATATAAATAACGAGAGACCAATGATCAAGAATCGTCCAAGTGGTAATCAACGTACGTGCATTGGTCAAAATAATAAATCCCCCTACAAGGACACCCAATAAATAAGATGGCAATTTTGTAACGATCCAGGCAGCGATGGGTGCTGCTATAATTCCCCCTGCCATAAGTGCAAATACCCAAAACCAGTTCACATCCTGCCAGCCTAATGCAATAAGAAACCCCAACGTGGCAGAAACAGCAATAGCAAATTCACTCGTATCGACCGTACCAACTACTTTTCTAGCAGGAACACCTTTTTGGGATAAAAGGACTGGAGTTGTAATCGGGCCCCACCCTCCCCCACCGGTTGCATCTGCAAATCCGGCTATTAACCCCAAAACGATTGATTTTTTTCTTGATATATTAATTGATTTCATTTCAGTTCTTGTGTTGGATATAATTAAAAAACGAAAAAGTACATATACGCCAAGGATTAACAAAAAAATCGAAATATAAGGTTTTACTGCATTTCCTGGTAAATTACTCAAAAAACACGCTCCTGCAAATGCCCCGATTGAACCAGGAATGATTAATTTTAAAAGCGCTTGACGATCAACGTTCCCGAATTTCATATGGGAAATACCAGAAGCAGCAGTAGTCACTACCTCGGACAGATGTACGGATGCTGAAGCCACAGCAGGGGCAATTCCAAATGTCAACAACAGCGATGTTGAAGTAACCCCATATGCCATACCTAAGGATCCATCAATTAATTGAGCCAAAAAACCAATAAACGCGAATATGATGAGCTTTTTCATGTTTTCCTCCTACAAAACGATTCCTTTTTTTATTAAAAACGACATTCTATTATCGTATAGGGATCTTGTCGCATTGTAGACAATCCAAAACACATTGCTAACGGATGCTCGTCTTTTATTTGATTTAAGTAATACCTAACAAAAAAATATTGCTTTTTCCAGACTTTAAAATCATGTTCGAAAAAAGGAAACAACCATATATTGATAAGATGGAGATTAATCTCTATAAGGTATGCAAAAACACCCTTACTTGCTATAGACGTATAGGTCAAAAAATTCACTTTACCGCTTCCCCTAGACAGCGTATGTTCAACCTCAGCCTAAACAAAACTTAATTTCCTACCCGAAAGTCATACGAAATAATAAAATTTCTTCTATTAAAATAGGAAAAGCCCTTGTTAAAAAACACAAGGACTTTCAACTTTAACGAAGCAAGGCTAGTTGCATATTGAGTCTGAATTTATTTTTTTCTAAAGTGTCTTAACATCAATTGTCTCATGTTAGCTTTGTGTCGATTAATAACGAGACTAGTTTCTTTTTTGATACTACCTGCATGCTTAGTCGAGCCCATTTGTGAATGGACTCTATAAAGTAACAAAGGTTGAGACAAAAACTGTATATCAAATTTTTGTACGATCCTTAACCATAAATCATAATCATGAGTATAGGGAAGCGTTTCATCAAACACTCCAATTTGATTAAATATTTTCCTATTAATCATTACGGTGCAGCCATTAATAATGTTTCCCTTGCTCATTGTTTTAATTAATTCGAGTTTATTTGGGAGGTGTATACCCAAAATAGGAGTAATTATTTTCCCATTTTCATTTATACAATAATAAGAAGTGTAACTAAATAAGGCTTTATTTTTATTCATAAAGTCTAATTGAACTTCTGTTTTCTCAGGGTAAAAGATGTCATCTGAACTGAGCCAGCAAAAATAGTCTCCTGTCGCATTTTTAATGCCCATATTTAAAGCGCTCGCCGTTCCACCGTTTCCCTTTTCGATGTATATAATTTTATCTAGATACGGAGTGATTTTATCTGAATGTTTTGTAGAGCCGTCATTCACAACAATAATTTCAATATTTTTATATGTTTGATTCATCAAACTATCCAATGCTTCATCAATGTAGGGACAATTATAAAACGGAACAACAATAGATACTTTAGACATAGTGTACCGCCTTCCTAATAAACTGCTTTAAATATTCTATACACATACTTTCTCAGTGTGTTTGTATAGTGTCTTTTCATTCTTATGTTTATTTCAATCTTATAAAGTATGTAACATGAACCAAAATTCAAATGGCAAGTACATTACTGAATAACTCCTTCATCGAATCATATATATAATTCATGTGTTTAAATTTCTTTAATAAGGATGAATAAATTGAAACTTGTAGCCTTAAAATGATAAAGCTTATCACATGGTGCTGATGCTTCATTTTGTTTGAGGAGGAGGAACAATGAATATACTGTTTGTTTTTTACGTTCCAAGCGGTGGGGTTGAAACCTTAAACCGACAACGATTTGCCGCTCTAAAAAAATACAATATACATGCTCATTTTCTATATTATGAAAGTAAAAGAAAACTTTTAAATGATCACATTGCACCAACTTTTATATCGAACAATGACAGCGAAATCAAAAAAATATTAGAAGATGGAAAATATAGCGCTGTCGTTGTCGTATCGGATTTCCAAGCATTAGCAAGATTTAGAAACTTGGGTTATAACGGTAAGATGATAATGGAAATTCAAGGATACGGTCCCAAAGCTGTAGCAAGAGCGGCGCTTACAAATGCCATACCACAGGTCAATGCCTATGCGGATGGATTCCTTAATCCAAAAACTCCACACATCATGCAATTATTGGATGAACTTTATCCTTCATTTCCTAAATTCAGTTTCAATAATTGTTTTGATACAAGTCAATTCTCATACCGATCATTACGAATAGATCGCGTTAGGAAAATTGCATGGATCGGCAGAATTGAAGATAACAAAAATTGGCAGGAATTCCTGCAAATAGGACATCAACTCATTCACAATCATAACCCAAATATACAGTTACTTATGTTTGAAGATCCCAGTTTAAGTGTCCCTAAAGAAAGAATGAAATTTAAAAGATTAATTACCCAATTAAATTTGAGCAAAAATCTCACTGTAAAAACAAATGTCCCCAATTCTCAAATGGCCGATTATTATTCCCAAATCGGCGATTCAGGAGGCTTTTTATGCTCTACCTCAAAAGTGGAAGGAGCCCCATATGCCCTGTTAGAAGCGATGAGTTGCAGGTGCCCTGTGCTGACGACGGATTCCGATGGGGTAAGGAGCTCGATCATCCATAATCAAACGGGAAAATATTACACTTTAGGAAATATCGATAATGCAGTCAGAGAGGCAAAGGAATTAATGAATAACAAGGTATTAAGGGAAAGCATCCGGTCAAACGCCCTTGAACACGTCAAAACTCATTTTAGTCCTGATTTGTATGCTCAAAATTTCATCAATATGCTGGAATCCTTGGGAGTGGACTCCAAGTGAAAAAAACCGCCGGAATTTTTTCATTCCGACGGTTTCTTATTTGACTATCGAATCAGGAACTAGTTTAAGGCACTCTGTTCCAATTTGAACTTTGCCAATTGCCGTTGTTCTTCTACTGTAAGTGATTGAAGTTTTTCGTAAAGTAGTTTTTTTGCAAAATCATATAATTCCATATCCATTGCGTTATATTTTCTGATCAAGTTTTTTAGGGGCGACGGCACTTCTTCTTTTACCATGCGATTTTCAGTAATATTTTTCCTTGTATAATGAATATCCCCCCAAGCATATTCATTTTTCAGGCAAAAAAGTGTTTCATTGAACAACTCCGTGACTCCCACCACAGTAAATGTCTTTAAGTTTTCCTTGGCTTTTGTAATGTCAGGATTTTCAGGATTCCCACATACCATTATTGTTTGATTATTTTGTGCTTCAGGTTCTTTTAATACAAATTCCTCTAGGGTCATGTCTCTTACTCTCTCATATCCTGGATAGTTTTGTAAAAAATAATATAAGGATATGACACGGTCAACTGGATCACGTAACATCGTAAAGTAATTAGAGGGTTTTGAAAAATGCTGATGTATTCCATAATTGTAATGACCCGCTACAGCTTTTATTTTTCTCTTTTCCTCTTCCCCTAATTGATCAACTTTTTTTATCTTGAATTCGTAAGAGTCATGATCGAATATTTCATTAGCTTTGTATTGTTTTCTAAAGATTGCACTTAAGGTCGTTCCCCCAGTTTTTGGGATATGCATAAATATATCGAGAAGACCTTCAGACATAATGATTCCTCCATTTCCAGTTATAAAAAAAGCCAGTATTATAAGTTCTTTAAATTTTTTTTAAGAATTGGCCGGTAATGAGTTTCAATCGTAAGGATATCTTTTAACATTTCAGGTTGGAATCTGCTTGTACCTGATTCTTCATGTATCCTGAATTTTGTTAAGACTTCATCCAAATAATACATTTTATATCCATTTACCAATAATCGAAGCCACATTTCATAATCATGAGTATAACGATGATATGGATTGAAGTAACCAACCGCATCAAATACATCTTTCTTCAAAACGACAGTACAGCCATTCACTGCATTACGAAGTAAAAAAGCATGATACACTCCGTTTTCAATATCGGTAAAGCGTTCCCCTGTCCAAGAAAAAATGACTTCACCATTTTTGTTTATACTATCAAAATTCGTAAAACTGACCTTTGCATCATGTTCGAGCATAAACGAAATTTGCAGTGACATCTTTTCAGGAAGGAAATAATCATCAGAACTTAACCAAGCTACATATTCTCCCGTAGCGGCACGGATCCCATGATTCAATGCCGTAGCAGTACCCCCGTTCTCCTTTCTCAAATAACGAATCCTCTCCAAGAACGGCTGTATTTTTTCAGTATAAATTGTTGATCCGTCATCTACGACGATGACCTCTACATTCTTATATGTTTGATTAAGCGCACTTTGAATGGCCTGGTCTACATAGGGACAATTATAAAATGGAATAATGATTGATACTTTCGGCTCCATTGCCTACCCTCCTGAAAAGTTTTTCATAGTGTATTGTTTCGACCGCCTGTAGTTGATTTCAGCACTTTTCCTTTAATTCGCGATGAAAGGTAAGGATATCCATTAAAGATGATTCAAGTGGGATTCTTGGTTTCCACCCTAAATTCATTAGCTTTATAGGGTCGATTGCCACTTTATTTTCTATTTTTTCATTTTGTTGTGAGTTCACCTTTATATCATCTGTTGTTACCGACCTGAAGCCTTCAATGATTTCTCCTAAAGAATGATTATTACCTGAAGCAACATCATACGTTTCCCCAGGCTGCCCCCTATTCAATAGAAGGTCATAAGCCCTCACTGCATCTCTTACATCCAGAAAATCACGTTGGACTTCCAGATTTTGGACCTCAAGGACCTTTTCCATTCCCTTCTTTTCCATCTCTGCAATTTTCTTTGCGAAAATGGAACAAACACCATTGGACACTCCAGGTCCAATTAGATTGGATGGTTTTGCAATGATGATGTTCATGTTATATAAAAATGCCCATGATTGTGCTATAAGAACTTGAATTGTTTTACTTAAACTATAAGGATGGGGAATTGATGAGATGGAACTGGGGTCAATTTGAAGAGCTGAGCCAACTATCACGATTTTACAATCCGGACTTTCCTTACGGATGGCATCAATTAAGTATGCAGTGGACATGGTATTCGCCTCCAGGGTTGAAACGGGTTCCGACCATGATTCCCCAACGTGGCTCTGTCCAGCTAAATGTAGAAGGTACTTGGGTTTGGTCCTTTTGATGAGGTTATATACGTCATTTCTATTTATCAGATCACAACATTCTGCATGAATCCTACCTTCGATATTCATCTTTTTTCTTGAAACCGCCGTAATATCATAACCTGATTTCAGGAAGTGTGCACATGCATGTTGACCTGTAAACCCACTAGCCCCTGTGATTATTAATTTCCCTTGTTGATTCATAGATTTCTCATCCAATCGTTAATGATGTTAATATTCGTCGTTAATATCTCATGGTTAAAATGACCTCAACTCATATAACTCACTTAATACTCCTCATTCATCATTCGGCCGCTTCAACATCTTCCAATACATAGTAATTTTATTAATATTGGGTGCATCATAGACGCAGCCTTTTTATTACAATATGCCCCCTCCCCACCAGTTGCTATGGGCTGCTCCCTCCTTCTAATAACAAAAGGGCAAATTCTGCTGAGATTTATTAATTATTAAAACGTCTTCACATTAATCCAAATGTAAAGTCACCGGAATTGAATGTTTAGTCCATATCGATAAGTAGTTGATGCATACAATAATAACGAAAACATTGCGTACTACCTCTTCTGTATAATTATCATTCTTTAACATTAAGTACCTATCATAAAAATGGGTAAGTGTGGAATTTTTTTATTTTGATTAGGTTAATTTCACCATATTTAATGAGAAGGCAAAATATTTTAAGCATTTCATTTAATTGTTGGTGTACGTAACGAGAAATTAAAAAATCTATATCTTAGGAGAGATAAATTTATGGCGAATGGATGTAATCAAAATCCTCTCGGATTTTGTTCAGAAGCTGAAGGGATCGATACAATAGCCAACGGGGTGGCTTCCCATGCTGAAGGAAATGGTACAATTGCGGGCGGTGGTGCATCTCATGCAGAAGGGTTTCAGACAGAAACGACAGCTGTTGTGGCTCATGCAGAAGGATCTAACACAACGGCTGCAGGGGTGGCTTCCCATGCTGAAGGATATTTGACCAATGCTAATGGAAGTTCTTCCCACGCGGAAGGTTCGACCACGGTGGCGGAAGGTGTAGCCTCACACTCGGAGGGATATTTTTCGATAGCTAGTGCGAATACGGCCCATGCAGAAGGTAGCTCAACCTTAGCTTCCGGTTATGCCTCCCATGCGGAGGGATCAAACACAAGCGCCTTGAACCTCTATGCCCATTCAGAGGGAAATGTAACGACTGCTTCGGGTATTGCCTCCCATGCAGAGGGAGAAAACACAATCGCAAATGGCCTAGTCTCGCATGCGGAGGGACAAGCTACTAGAGCTCAAGGTGAATCCTCGCATGCCGAAGGAGATCAGACTGTTGCTATGGGAAGAGCCTCACACGCTGAAGGAAATTTGACGATTGCCAGCGGTATTTTTGCGCACGCTGAGGGGCAGCGTACCATCGCTTCAGGAGACCTTTCTCACGCTGAAGGAAATCAAACTCAAGCGCTCGGCCAAAATTCTCACGCTGAAGGTGCTCTTACCATCGCGAATGGTTTCACCTCACATGCCGAAGGTGTAAACTCGGTTGCTTCTGGTTTCTTTTCCCACACAGAAGGACAATCAACAAATGCTAACTTTTTGGAAGGCGTCCATGTCATGGGACAATTCGGTGCAGCAAACGAGCTGCCGTATTCTTGGTACCTGGCAAATGGCATTAATGCCTCAACTCCTGGTTTGGCTGCCAAGATTTTAAGCAACGGAAATGTAAAAGTTGACGGAACCTTCACAACTCCTGCAGCAGATTATGCAGAAATGTTCGAAACGACAGATGGATCTCCCATCGAATTCGGATACTTCGTTACGTTGGAAAAGGATAAAGTACGGATAGCAAATGGTCAAGATGATTTTATTCTGGGAATTTCAAGCGCAACCCCTGCCTTCTTAGCAGATGGTGGCGAGCTTCGATGGAAACACAAGTACTTGACTACTGAATGGGGTGAAATTTTGTACGAAGAAACCGTACTTCCTCCTGTATTAGACGCTGAAGGCAATGAAGTCATGCCGAAACGGACAGAACGCAAACCTGCATTAAACCCTGATTGGGATGCTACGCTAGAATACAAACCTCGCAGTAGCAGGCCTGAATGGATCGCCGTAGGTCTGTTAGGAAAACTGTTAGTTAGAGATGATGGCAGTTGTGAAGTAAATGGCTACTGTATGCCAAATAGTGAAGGAATAGCGACAAATGCAAAACGAGGTTATCGAGTGCTCAAACGCACAGGTATAAATCAAATATTGGTGTTGTTTAATTCTGTACCAATAAATAATTCCACTAATATTGAGGATTTTAGGAAGTTAGCAGAATTAAAAGAACAAGGCTACCTTACTGAAGAAGAATTTCTAATCGAAAAACAAAAGCTATTAAACTCATGATGGTCTGGCCTTTATTGTTTGCATATGAATAGGGCTCGCATACATTCACTCTCATTCTGCAAGGCTGAATTCGCTTTATTGGCGGAAACCCTTGATCGTGTAATATGTATCCTGCTTATCATATTTGGAGTCATTAGACGATAATTACAATTCGAGGGAGATTTATAAATGTGACAAATATATTTAATCTTTTAAAAGTAGCTGGATAACTTGTCTATACAAAAACCTTCTCCAATTAATATTATAGAGTATTCCATTAAAAGAGGTGTTATAATTTGGGAACATTTTTAGATGCACAAACTTCACAGAATGCCAGTTTTAGGAGCTCCATCGCGATACCCGTAACCACTACACCGGCACTCTTCGGAACATTGGGCCTCAACACTACAGGTGCTGGTCCGAATATTCGGGTAGAATTCACTTTCACCGCAACTCTTAGCTCCCTAGCTGCCTTATTAACTCCGGTTAACATTGAAGTTTATAGGGGGATAGGCGTTGGCAGGGTTCTTGTATATTCAGCACAACAAACATTGCCTGTTGCAGGTTTAGGAGTTGCCTCCGAAACGGTTATCACCTTAGCAGGTGCTGACTTTAATCCACCCTCCCCAAATAACTTTTTAATTTATCAATCGTTCATCAGCATACCTGGCGGAATTGTCATTGCACCGACCCGTACTGGGCCCGAGAGCTTTTACGCAGCCGCCTATTCCGACTAAATACGACCCATGATTGAATGTCAATGCATATAGATTCCATTTATTTGGATGGCGAGTGCTTTTCATTGGACGAGTACTCGCTTTTTTAAAAAACAATTGGATATCTCTTCAATAATCTACATAAAAGCATGTGATTCGTCTATCGCGTCATGTTTTTCCCGAATAGTTATAAAGAGATAAATAAAAAAGATAATCAAACGCATGAGTTAAGGGGAGATTGCCATGAAAATATTACTTGCCACTTTTTGGGTAACACCACATGTGGGCGGTGTATGGAACTATATGCAGCAATTAAAGGAAAAGCTTGAATCTCATGGTCATAAGGTCGATTTCCTAAGCTATGGTAAAAACCATGAATATGTTCATATCATTAACGAAAATCGTAAGATAGATAGGGCTTCAATGCCTCCGAAATTATTAATGAAACAACTTGATCCACCCCTCCTTAGCGATCCAGTGATTGATTATTATGCTTCAAAGTGTCATTTTTTTCAGTTAGCAGCTAATAAGTTAGGTTTGGATCAATATGATGTTATTCATACACAAGATATATTTTCGACTGTCTGCATTAACCGAATAAGATCCGAAAAAACTGCTCTAGTCGCCACCCTTCATGGTTGTGTCGCTCACGAGCTTAAGAGTGCGTACTACAGCTCCAAAACGGTTAAGAAAAGCATCGCGAAACAAGGTTGTGAATATTTTGACCGGTTCGAATATGAGGGTGCGACATCGGCTGACTATACGATTGTAGCCAATAAATGGATGGAGAATATTTTAATGGATGAATTTCAAGTGCCGAAAGAACAACTTCATGTTTTTCATTATGGATATGATACAGAAACCTTCCTGAAGCGAAAGGACGAAAAAACCGAGATCCAACGCCCACATGATAAGAAAGTGATTATTTATACTGGTCGGCTGAATGAGTTCAAAGGAGTGCATCACTTAATAAGCGCACTCAAGGAACTAAAAAAGACTAGAACTGATTGGGTTTGTTGGATTGTTGGGGAAGGCCCAAAAGAAATGGAGTTGAAAAACAAAAGCAAAGCCGAGGGCTTGGACGATGATGTGATCTTTATGGGAAGACGGGATGATGTTCCTTATTTGTTATCACTTTCCGATATCTTCGTCCTTCCAACATTGATGGAAAATCAGCCGTTGTCTGTAATAGAAGCGCAAATTTCCGGAAAAGCTGTCATTGCCAGTGATGTGGGTGGAGTGCCGGAAATCATTGAACATGGAATTACGGGTGTATTATCACCTGCCGGGGATGAACAGATGTTAACCATGCATATCCGATATTTATTGGAGAATGAGCCCTATATGAAAAACCTTGGATCCAATGCCCAAAAATGGGGACTGGAATATTGGTCACCCGATAAAGCTGTCCAAAAGGTGCTAGGTGTATATGAAAACGCAATTTTCAAAAAGAGAAATAAATAATTCCAGAAAAGATGCTACCCCTTGATGGTGTCAGCATCTTTTCTTTTTCCCATCTTTTTTAGAAAATGCTAGGTAACTGTTTAAGCCATTATTGACCGTATAACATACACTACTAAAAACATATAAAAGGAGTATGATGTATGAAGGCTATCGTGACAGGTGGGGCTGGGTTCATTGGTTCCCATCTCGTTGAAGAACTTATCTTAAATGGTGCCGAGGTACATGTATTGGATAACATGATAACCGGACACAAGGAATATGTACATCCCAATGCCATCATCCATACTGAAGATATATGCAGCGAATTCGCTGGTCAGATCATTGTTAAAGAAAAGCCAGATGTCGTCTTCCATTTGGCTGCACAGGCGGATGTGAGCCGATCCATACTCGAACCACAATATGATGCTGATGTGAATATCAATGGAACGATCAATATTCTTCGGGCTTGTCATGAATCGGCTGTAAGTAAACTGATCTTTTCTTCTACCTCAGGGGTATATGGAAATTTACAGAGAGACTTGATTTCTGAACATGACCAGACAGGACCCATTTCTTATTATGGATTATCAAAACTGACGGCCGAATCATATATCCGCTTGTTTAATCAGCTTTATGGGCTCCCCTACACGATTCTCCGTTATGGAAATGTTTATGGGCCGAGACAAACAGCAAAAGGGGAAGGCGGAGTCGTCGCAGTTTTTTTAGAAAAACTCAAAAAGGGAATGCCTTTAAGCATTCACGGTGATGGTGAACAAACTCGTGATTATATATATGTGAAAGATATAGTACATGCTAACATCGCTTCAGTGAATCGGGGAAATCAAGAAACGATCCAGGTCAGCACGGCTCAGAAAACGTCAGTGAATCAACTTTTGGATATGCTCACACAAATTCATGGTTCAAAAGTGAATACAGTCCATTCAGCCGCAAGAACAGGTGATATTAAACACAGCTGCCTTGATAACAGGAAAGCACGGCAATTACTGAATTGGTATCCAAAGACTGATATTTTCCAAGGCTTATCCGAAACCTATACCTTTTCGTGTAAGGAGTAGTTTATTTCTATAAAAAGGTCAGTACAGCTAACGAGCTTAAGGAATTGGTGCACAGGCGGATTAGGCTTTTACATCCCCTTCACTTCATAAAAGCTTGATTTGGGTTAATATAGCCTATTATCCTTTCCTTACTAATTGATGTTTTATATATTATCAATCCGTTCAGTTTTCTAAAGTATATAGATATTTTTGCCGTTTCTTATTACTAGGGAGCGGTTTTTTCTACTATATCATCCGATGAATCTGAAAATTTTCAAGGAATTTATTAATATGTAACGAATAATCACACTATTTTAAAAGCCTAGTGATAGTTATCGTACGTGATGACAAAGTCCACATGCTGCTGGTAATTTGTGAGCCAACCTGAAGAGCTAGGCACTCGAATTTTCGTGAAAAATATGTATCATTCATAGTAATTATAACTTGGCTGTCTTCTTGTCGTGATACTTTTTTAATGAAGAGTCAAAATCGCGAAACTAAATACAAAATCTGATATACGTTATATCCTCCCCCTATATCCTATTAAGCGTCCGCATAGAAGGCCCATTTTGAATCATCCCATGAATGCATTTAATGATCCAATCATTCCCCATTAAATTCTGAACACATATTAGGGCTAGGAAAATCCGTTGCTTAATAGGTGTCATGTAACGGTTATTTCCAATACATTCTTATTCGCTGCTTAATTATTTTACCTATTTTGTTCTTACCATTTTTACCGACTTTATTTTTACGTTCCCACTGAACTTTACTTCATCTTAAAGTAATATGTAATATACTAATGGTCATAAGCATATTTCAACCTATCGTGACCATTAATATTGGTTATTTTCCGAGCTCCACCCTCTAAAAATGCAGCAAAAGACAATAAATAAGATTCTCTACATTATTTACCATTTTGGTTAATACTTAAGTTAACCAATTTGTCCGTTAGTTTTTTGATATCTCATCCACTCTCTTAATTCTACTAACATCTTTTCATAAGTTGGAACTTGATATTTAAAATCGGATCTCCGATTCTTAATGGTTCGGTCCAGAACAATACTTGAATCCGGAATGATTTCTACATCATTTTTCTCAAAGATTTCAGAGATCAATTTTAATAAGGCTGACTTTGAGATTTTCTCCTCTGAACCTAAATGATATAACCCAGTAATATTCTTCTGAACCATCGTTTCCAGCGCCTTGGCCAGTTCAAGTGTCGTTACACCATTCCAAAGCACTTTTTCATACCCTTTTATTTCTCCCTTTTGCTTCATGAACCAAAGAAATAAACCAATTCCATCATCTTTTAGTTCAGGGCCTATTATGGAGGTTCGAATAGTCAAATGTTTTTCACTAATGATTTCTCCCAAGTGCTTGGATTGGCCATAAATTGTGGTACTATCAGGGATATCGTCCTCGGTATAATCCCCTTTTACACCTGAAAATACACAATCTGTACTGATATGAATCAATTTTCCATTATTGCGTTCGGTCAATTTAACAAGCTGATGGGGAAAAACACTATTAACCTGGAAAGCGAGTTTCGTATTATCACTTGCACGATCATTTAAAATACCGATACAATTAATCGTAATGTCAGGTTTTACTTTATCCATAATTTCCTCAAGACTGGTTAAATCGGTTACGTCCAGATATAAAGCCTTTTTATCATTCGGATCCCTAGATGTATAAGTCACCTGATACTTTGGGTCCTTTGTGAAATACTCCTTTATTACATGGCCTGCCATCCCTTGTCCACCAAGGACTAGTACCTTCATGTTAAATAAAGCCCCCATTCTTTAACATTTCCGCAATCTGGGATTTATCCATTAGTCCAGTGCCAGAGTTATAGTCTTCTAAACTAACCGGCTGGTAATTAGCGTAATGTTCTTTAACCCCATTTATGTGAATGGATGGAAGTATTACATAATATTCATCATCATAGACAATCGCCGTTGTGCTTTCATATTCTGAAAGCAGGATCTCATGGAGTTTTTCACCAGGACGGATGCCAAGGACTTCTACACCTACATTTGTTTTATTGGATGCTTCCATCAACACTTCAGCTAAGTCGATAATTTTACAGGACGGCATTTTCATTACGAATATTTCTCCGCCAATGCTTTCAAAGGTTGCTTTAAATACCAATTTAATCGCTTCTTCAATGGTTAAAAAGAATCTCGTCATGTTTAAGTCGGTTATGCCGATTTTTCCCTTTTCTTTAATCTGCTTTTTAAATACATGGATGACACTTCCGTTTGTTCCCAAAACATTTCCGCCTCGGATGCATACGAATCTTGTATTCGTTTTTAATGTATTAGCATGGATGATCAATCTTTCTGCCATCGCCTTTGAAAGGCCATAAAAGTTGGATGGATTTGACGCTTTGTCTGTAGAAATGTTTACAACTGAATGAACATTGCAACTTATAGCAGCTTCTATGACATTCTGTGTTCCAATTACGTTCGTCTTTAATGCTTCAATGGGTTGATCTTCACAAACAGGCACATGTTTTAATGCAGCCAAATGAAAAATATAATCAACACCTTGGGATGCTTCCATTATAGCTTCTTTTTCTTTTATGTCCCCTATAATGAAATTCAATTTTGGATTATTGTCAAATTCCTGCTTCATTGTAAATTGATTGGACTCATTTCTTGAAAAAATACGTATTTCCCTTGGTTCAAACTCAAGAAGCTGCCTAACCAATTCATATCCCCATGAGCCTGTTCCGCCTGTCACTAAGATGGTTTGATTCTTAATCAATTTCATGGCCTCCCAGTATTATTTTAAGTACTTTATCTGAAACGTTTTTATGGTCGTAGCCTACTGGAAAAGTCCAGTCCTTTTGCTGGTTAACCATAACCTTCACACAATTGACGATTTGTTTAGCGTTAATTCCTGATAATATATTGCTGCCCGACTCAATGGTTTCTGGCCTTTCGGTTGTTTTTCGTATCGTAACGGTCGGTACATGGAACAAACAACATTCCTCTTGAACGGTTCCACTATCGGTCAGCACACAAAAAGCGTTTTTTTCAAGCTTTACGAAATCAAAGAAACCAAATGGCTCATGAAATTCAATTAATGGATGCACTTCTAATTTGGGACTTAATTCAATACGGGATTTTGTCCGGGGATGTAAACTGCATATGATTCTTTTTTGATAGGCTTCGGCAACTGAATTAATACCTTTCATAATTTCCAGCAATCGGTCTTCATGGTCAACATTTTCAGCACGATGGGCTGTAACGAGGAAATAATCATCCTTATCCAGATTCAGTTTCTCCAAAATTACACTTTGCTCAATCTCATTGTTGTAATGGTTCAAGACCTCGCAAATTGGGTTTCCCGATAAATATATTCTTTTACTCGGGATACCTTCATTCAAAAGATTTTCTTTACTTTGAGGAGTATAAGGTAAATTAAAGCTTGAAACAGCATCAATAATACGACGATTTTTTTCTTCAGGCACTTCCAAGTCAAAACAACGGTTCCCTGCTTCCATATGAATGACTGGTATGCCCATTCTTTCTGCTAAGATGGAGCTGAGTCCGGAGTTTGTATCCCCCAACACTAATACTTTGTCGGGCTTTTCATTTAAAAGAATGGTCTCTAATTTACTAAATATGGCTGCTAACTGTTCACCGAGGGTTTGCTGTTGATTCAGCAAGACATAATCAGGGGTTCGTACCTTAAGCTGTTGGAAGAATATTTCACTTAAGGATGAGGTGAAATTTTGTCCAGTGTGCACTAGAATATGTGAATCGGCATATTGATCCAGTTTCTTTATGATTAGACTTAATCTGATAATTTCAGGTCGAGTCCCTAAAATAGTCATGACTTTCACGATTTACACTCCTTAATCTTTTCTGGTTTATGGCCTCACCGTCTACCCTTATTGTATGCACAGCCAATTCTATTGTTATAGGCTAACCTATTAGATTTCGCCTCAATTTGAACGGATAACCGATTAATAAGCCGCCATTCCCCCCCCCCCAACCTGGATTTATTAAAAGACTTTTATTCCTTATTAAAAACTCAATATTGATTGAACTACTTTCCATTCTATTAAAAAAGCTATATGTCCTTATAAGGACATATAGCTCAGACTGTATACAAACTAGACAAGTTTGTCTCAGTTTTTTATGTGGGTTTATAAAACCTCAAACATCGATTTCCACTACAGGCACTCGCTTTCCGCGGGCGGTCCGCCCTCGGCGGCTTGCGCCTGCGTGATCTCCCCTTGACCGCTTTTCCTGCAGGAGTCCTGCACACCCGCTCCCATCAACTTTGTTTTAAAATTTTAGGTAAAACCCCTTTAGTCAACAAACTCAGCTTTCCTTGTTAGGACATATAGCTTTTTATCATTTTTGGAATTGTAATTGATGCAGATTGGCAAAAATTCCCCCCTGCTTAAGTAAGTCATCGTGACCGCCTTCTTCAGCAATTCCTTCTTCCGTAACAACCACGATCTTGTCAGCGTTACGAATGGTTGCCAATCGGTGTGCGATGATTAACGTAGTTCTGTTTTCAGCTAGTTCCGTAAGAGCCTTCTGGATTATTCTTTCCGTCTCCGTATCGAGTGCAGAGGTTGCCTCATCGAGAATTAATATTGGCGGATTCTTCAAAAACATCCTCGCTATTGCAATTCGTTGTTTTTGTCCTCCCGATAATTTCAAGCCTCGTTCACCTATTTGAGTTTCATAGCCTTCTGGAAGTCCTTCAATGAAAGTCTCCAAATGGGCTTTCCTTGCGGCTTCTTGAATTTGTTCATCCGATGCTCCAAGCATTCCGTACGCAATGTTCTCTTTTACAGTTCCTGTGAAAAGGAATACATCTTGCTGGACTATGCCAATTTGTGAGCGCAATGACTTTTTCGTCATTTCACGAATATCAATTCCATCAATGGATATTGAACCGGCCATAACATCATAAAAACGCGGGATCAATGAACATATGGTCGTTTTCCCAGCTCCTGAAGGCCCAACAAAAGCGATGGTTTCACCAGCTTTAATTGTTAGATCAATTCCTTTTAAAACCGGCTTTTTGTCTTCATAGTTAAAAGAAACATCTTTAAAGGAAATATCCCCTAATAGGGTGGTCACTTCAATTGCATCCTTTTTATCCTCTACATCAGGCGCGACATCCAGTAGTTCCGTAAAACGCTTAAAGCCGGCCATCCCTTTTGGATAGAGTTCCATCAACGCACTGATTTTGTCAATCGGCTTAAATAATACGTTAACATATAAGACGAATGCAACCAGTTCCCCATAAGAGAGCTGCCCATGAAAAGTTAGCCAAGCTCCAATCACCAACACGGCAAGGGTCATGAACCTCGTCATCATGTAAATGCCTGATAAACTAAATGACATAACCTTATAACCTAGTAGTTTGGCTTTACGGAATCTGCGATTATTAGTAGCAAATCTTTTCATTTCATATGTTTCATTCGTAAAGGATTGTACAACCCTCACTCCTGAGACGCTATCTTCCACACGGGCATTTACATCCGCAACCTCTGTATACATTTTCTTCCAAGCTTTATTCATCTTTAAATTACTTATGACAATCAATAACACGAGAAACGGTAAAATACAAACCGATACGAGTGCGAGTTTCACATTGATTGTCAACATAATCCAAAATGCACCTATAAAAGTCATGAAGGCAATGAATAAATCTTCGGGACCATGGTGAGCAAGTTCACCAATATCGAACAGATCATTGGTTATGCGGCTCATGATATGGCCGGTTTTCGTGTTATCAAAAAAACGAAAAGATTGTTTCTGCACATGCTCAAATAATTCCTCACGCATATCAGTCTCGATATTTATACCCAATTTGTGGCCCCAGTACCCTACTATGAACTGTAAGAAGGTACTAATGATATAAAGCATGAACAAACCGACACTTACCGAAACTATGGCAGACCAATCGTCGCCAGGCAGCAGTGTATCAATAAACCACTGAACAGCTAGCGGAAATGCAAGTTCAAGTACAGCCACGACCACTGCACTGAAGAAATCAATAATGAATAACCGCTTATGCGGCAGGTAATATGAAGCAAAACGTCGAATCATCAAATTTTTCTCCTTTTTTACATATATTAAGGAGTATAATTCCATATTCCATATTGAGCAAGCATTTCAGAACGCCCACATTCATATTATGGTAAAATCATTTATAAAAAAAGCCAACCCGGCTCATGCAATCTATTGAATCTAAGGAGTGAATCCAGTGTAAAAAAATAACCATTCTAAATATCCATGAACTTCATTTTCGTAAAGGATGGTATTCATGAAAAACACATCGTTTCGTTGCCTTTGGATTGGTCAGGCATTTGCAAATCTAGGGGATATTTTTTATGTAGTCGGGTTGATTTCACTATTATATAATTTGACGGGGTCTGCCTTCTATTTAAGTTTGCTCCCGTTCATTACAACGATTTTTCGGTTCATCAGCAGTTTACTTGCCCCCCTTGTCATCGACAGGTTTCCTTTAAAAAGAATCATCGTTCAATCTCAATGGTGGAAAACGATCTTACTCGTTTGCCTAGGAATCTTTATAATAAGTTTCGATCATGGTTTTTCCGTTGCCGTCATTTTCTTCATTGCTTTGATTTCATTATTGGACGGAGTCGCTGCCCCGGTTAGCGCAGCTTTGGTTCCTCAATTAGTTCCAAAAGTAGAGCGGATGAAAGTGAATGGTTTCTTGAATGTGATCACCCAGACCATCTTTGTAGCAGGATGGCCACTAGGTTCCGTCTTATTGATAAGTACCAACAGCAGTTTCATCATTTGGCTTACGGTCATGCTTTATGCCGTTTCAACGATCTATACAGGGAGAATCAAAGTCCCTGAACAAGCGACGGACCCTGTTGCTCCGTCAAACTGGGATTCGATTAAATCCGGATGGGTTGCGATTCGTCAAATCCCAACTATCCGTACCCTCATTTCCATTGATTTCATAACCACTTTAGCTTCAAGCGTGTGGGTGGCTGCCGTTATCTATATATATGTAGAACAGAACCTGCAACTGGGTGAGGAATGGTGGGGGTACATTAACACAAGCTACTTTGTCGGCATGATTTTCAGTGGATTGATCGTCATCCGTTTTGCCAAGTTACTAGAAAAATATATTGGATTCTTCATCACTTTCGGGCTATTTCTCAGTTCACTGCTGATCCTGCTTTTTGGAACTACCAGTATTCCTGCATTAGCTTTGCTGCTGGCATGCCTGTACGGGCTCCCAGAACAAATCCGGGAAGTGATCTATACCAAGCTATTCCAAGACCATGCTACGGAAAAGACTCTTGCAATAATTCATGCCGTTTGGGGAGCAGTCATCAATCTTACATTTGCCGGCTCTGTCTTACTATTAGGCTTTATAACGGAAACATACAGTGTCAAAACAACCTTCCAATTTTCCTCCACGCTGATATTCCTTGCCTTTCTTTATGCAACTTTTAAAAGGAACGATTTAATAGGGAAGCAATGTGATCAATCGCTGTCAAGTAAGTCATCTAATCTTCCTAGATGATTTCGTTTCACGAAAAAAAGGAGCCTTGGTTTTCCATGGCACCTTTTTTATCGTTTCAAGACCCGTCTAACAATATTGCCTCTCTTTAAAATCTTGCTCGGTATGATTGGCTTGCCTCTGTTAAAAGCCGTACAATCAAAAAAGGGAAGTAAATATATAAACCGCCTGCACCCATTCATTCTATTTGATAATCCAGATATTATTATTTATAAACTCCCAATTCTGCGGGAATTCCAAACCAATCTGCCAATAAGTTGCTCCTATCAGTTCATATGCATCAATCAGTTCATATTTTGCACTTATCGATCGTATATCTTCAAACCACACGACATGATTCGAATTCTCTCTTCGGTAGGAATAGGAGGGTGAAGCCGCTGAGGTGTCAAAAGTTATTTCAGCACCCGTTGCAATGGCAAGGTTTTGGGCATTTTGAGCTGATAAAGCTTTCGTCTCGTGGCTCGGTACTATCCAGTCGTATCCATACATAGGAAATGCCGACTGCAGTTTATATTCAGGAATATTCAACAAAGCATAACGAAGAACTTCTCCCATCCACCAAAGTGGGGAAATGGGTTCAGGCGGTCCAGTCGGATACCCATAGTCAATGGTCATCACGGCAACAAGGTCAGCTGCCTCTCCGATCCCCCGATAATCATGCCCGCCTACAATTCGATTATCAGGATTATCCGCTGTTTTTGCATGTACGTTCACATGCAGGATCAGTTCGTTCAACCCCTCCTTTAATTCTTTTAAAAAAAGCACATAATCGGAACGCCTGGCAGGTGGGATGAATTCGATGTCCATGCTGACACCTCCATAGCCTTTCTCCCTAACGAAAGTCAGCATACTATTGATTAAATTCGCTCTGTATACTGAACTGGCAAGGACATCACCAGCCAAATCAGCATCGAAATCACCATCTTGAAAGTTTCGGATCATCAGTAGCGGCTTCACCCCTGTCTGTTCGCATTTCGCGATAAGCGGGAGATCATCTCCATCAACGTACGCATTTCCTTCCCTTGTAAACGAATAAGCGACAATGGCTAAATAGGATAATTTATCACCATTCTGCTCAAGTGTTTCAAATACGACTCCACCTGAAGTCGGGAAGGCAAACCCCAGCGTAATCAATTGATTTTTGTAAGGAGACGGTATCAAAATTTCCGTACCGACTTTTAGCGAGTTTTCAGAGATTCCTGGGTTTGCCTCCTTGATTGCCGCTGCACTCGTACCAAAACGACTGCCGATTTTAGTAAGAGTATCCTGACTTTTAATTAGATACCTTCGATTCACCGGTTTTTCATTAGGTATATACAATGCCAGACCAGGAACCAAAGTTGTTGATTCCAATCCGTTGACTTCAATTATCCTCGATGGGGCAACTTTATTTTTCGAGGCAATTTCCCAAAGGCTGTCACCTTTTTTTACAATAATGATCGTCATTCAAAACCCTCCAAACTCCCTCCAAAAAAGTTTATGTTATTCAGGTAATTGGTTAGAACGAATTATCACATTTCCTAGCGATGATATTCTGGTTTTTTAGTCTTTTTTTAATGGAATAAAGGATCACAAAAAAAGAGGCTGTCCAAAGGGACACCCCCAAGCTATAAGCCATATTCTCCTATACATCAAAGTAAATTCTTAATGTCGTAGAACTTCCCATTCTCCAAATCTTCTGCTTCAAGCAGCTGCAAAAGTTTATCTGCTACAAATTCGGGGCTTCTTAATATGCCCTTCTCTTTATATTCATGAAATTTGTCTCGATCGGCAAAGTCCCGTTCGTCTGCTGATCGGATTGTCCCTTGCATCTCCGTATCCATTACCCCTGGTGAAAAAGAAATGAGAGACGTAGGAAAAGACATTTTATCCTGTTCCAGCCCTGCAACCCGTGTAAACATTTCCAGCCCCGCCTTAGTACTGCAATAGGCTGCCCAGCCATGATAAGGATTTTTTGCCGCTCCTGAAGATATGTTGACCAATACCTTCTTTCTGTTCCAGTCCTTTGTCTGTTTAACGAATTCATCAGCCAATACGATGGGTGCCATGAAATTCACCCGCATGCTCGTTTCCAAATTTACTATACCAAGGTTTCCTACCGGCTTAATAGGTTCAATGACACCTGCATTATTAATGAAATAAATGTCACTTGTATCATCGACTTCAGTAAGAATCTCATTGACTAAGGAAGGCAACTTTTCAGTTTCATTCAAGTCCTGAGAAATAAATGTAAGTTTCGTCCCGGAACCGTCAGCAATCCGCTGCATTTCAGGATGGGCCGTACGGGAAACTAAAATGCAATGATCACTTGTCTGCAAACACCCTTCTGCGATTGCAGCACCTAAACCTTTTGAAGCTCCTGTGATTATAAACGTTTTCACAGCTTTTCCCCCTTTTCTGGATATAAACTATGGTACCAAAACGAGTTCGGAATGGTCTCACCACATATCGTGATTTTAGGATAAGACTATTGTTTTATGAAATCAAGCTCCGTACTTGGTTTAAAAATGCAGGAAGCCTCAATCATTGACTTTGAGACAATAGAAGTTCCATCTAAAATAAAGCAAAGTTGATTGGAGTGGTGTGCAAGACTCCTGCGGGAAGGGCGCGTCCAAGGGAGACCCCGCAGCGGAAAGCGAGTACCTGAAGAGGAAGTCAACGATTTTGCAAACTCAATGAATAACAATGGTCTAAAACTGAAATGGAATGGATTTCTGAAATCAAGCTCCGTACTATAAAAACTGCAGGCAAACTCGATTTTTCGAATTTGTCTACAGTCTGAACAGACCATGTAGTAATGGTTCGTTTATTTAAAATATTATAATATCGGTGATACCAGCCTTGCAATGGACTCTTTAAAACGAATCCACTTTGATCGCTTTTCAAACTCTTCAATTGTAAGCTGCCTGCATACTTCGACATCCTTATAAAAAATCCTGGTCAGTGTTTCGGCCATGCCTTCATCATAAATGAAGGCATTGACTTCAAAGTTCAATTTAAAACTACGGACATCAATGTTTGCTGTCCCCACCGAGGAGACCTCTTCGTCCACCACGATCATCTTCGCATGAATAAAGCCGTTATCATAGATGTATACCTTAGCACCCGCTCTTAATAACTGCCCTGCATTGAAAGTCGTTGCCCAATAAACAAAAAGATGATCAGGTTTATTCGGAATCATGATTTTCACATCTACCCCTGATAAGCTGGCAATCCTGAGTGCATCCAATAAACTGGCATCCGGTATGAAGTAAGGTGTTTGAATGAGAATCGATTTCTTTGCTGATGAAATTAATTTAATATAGCCATTTTTAATTTGTTCCCATTCCGAATCCGGCCCACTTGTCACTATTTGCAAATCTATATTCCCTTGAGTCTCTACAATAGGGAAATAATGAGGCTGATAAGTTATATCATGATGCTTTGATGCCTGATTCCAATCCAGGATAAACCGAGTTTGAATGGCCTTGACAGCCGAACCCTCTATACGAAGGTGTGTATCACGCCAATAACCGAATTTTGGATTAAGCCCTAAATATTCATCACCAACATTAAAGCCTCCAACATACCCTACTTTTCCATCTATGATGACGAGCTTTCGATGGTTACGGAAATTCAGTCGTAAATTAATAAATTTTAATTTGGATGGAAAGAATGCCTCCACTCGTCCTCCAGCCTGCCTAAATTCCCTGAAGAAACGTTTAGTCATCCCTCTAGATCCCAATTCGTCATAAAGCAGCCGAACTTTGACGCCTTCATTCGCTTTTTTAGTCAAAGCTTCAATGAATCGTTTACCCAGGCCGTCCCTTTGAATGATGTAATATTGTATATGTATATGGTTTTCGGCCGCTTCGATATCTTTAAAAAGCTGGTCAAACTTATTTTTCCCTTCCGTAAAAATATCGACTTTATTATCTTCAGTAAGTACGGCATCATTTTTTCGGAGATGCATATAAATCAAATCACGATAATTACTCGAAGAAGCATTTCGAAAAGGAAAATGATTCGTTGAAAGCTCTTCCATCTGTTTATCAATGATTTCTTCGATCCCGATCTTCTTCTTATCCTCCCATTGGAATAAGTGGGCGTGCCTTAAACTTGTTCCAAAAAGCAGGTATAAAATAAAACCGACTACAGGCAAAAAATATAATACCAATAACCAAGCCCAGGTCGTGCTCGCTTCCCTTCTTTCAAAAAATATAACAATCGTTGCAAATAAAATATTTAGAATGATGACGAGGCCGAGCAAAACCGATGTAACATGCGTAAATTCCATAGCATACCCTCACTAAATTTTTATCCCTTTAAGGATACCATGCAAATTCTTTATATCAAAGGATTTGCTTATCAGAAATGAAAACAGAGAATTCACAAAAATGGACCTCTTCTTGTAGAGGTCCATTTTAAAAAATCCATCCACCCCGGACACTCAGATAGGCCAGGCAGTCTAATAATATTTGTCTTAAAAATTCCTATTTAATAAAAAAATAATTGCTTACCGGCTTTTCACTAATAAATTCACAGCTTCTTTCACTAGCTCTTCGGGATTCTTTTCCCCGGATTCATTAGCCTCCCGGACGCATTCAACAAGATTGGAACTTACTATTACCCCAATTGTCCGGTCGATTGCAGATCTGGTTGCAGTTAACTGAGTTACTACATCCCTGCAATCTTTATTATCCTCCATCATTTTCAAAATCCCGCGAAGCTGTCCTTCAATTCGCTTCACTCTATTTTTAACCTGCTTATCGTACTCCATGTGAGGCCTCCTACCCTGCCTATTACTTATGAATCCTATCCAGACATCCATCATAAAACCCTTTCAGACGAAATGAAGGTTTGATAAAAATCTTACAATTTATAATACATACCACCTAGGTATAATTGTCAAGTGCCAATATCCAATAAAACTCCAATATGTAATTCCTATTTTTGTACAAGGAGACTTTGAGCAACTGCCTCAGAAAACTCGATCGTCATTTGGGGAACGTAGGTTTTTAACAGAGCATTGACGATAGGGGCTTTAGCGCCTTTTGCCGTAATCGCCAGGCAGCCTGTCATTTTAGTCTGTCCAATTCCGCAATCTTCTGCTAAAAAATAGCCATGCCCATCAAATTTTTCATTTAATCCCTTAAGCTTAAATGTTACCTTATCTGGTTCAATCCATTCCAATATATTCACTTCCAGTTTAATTTTCTTCTTCATTAATCCCAAATCGCTTTTAAACTCCCAAATAAGTGTCCGCTCATTTAACATCTCATGATTGATATATCCTGGGACTAGAGGTGCCCAACGATCTATGCTACTTACAAAACCCCATACCGTTTTTTTGGAAACAGGTAATATGATACTATGCACACCTTCTGACAAAGCAGTTCCCCCTTAATCATTCTATTTACATCTTTGTAATGTATGGCTGAACCATACTGAATAGAACGGTACGATTAGAATTTTGAACAAAATTCTCCCGGTGTAAGATATCATTTAAAGATAATAACAGCAAAGAATCGCCCTGTAAAAAAGGGACGATCGTTTTTTATTGCTGGGCCTCAGACTTTAGACAAACTCGAACAATAATGATTGATATTATATCCCTAATTGCGATTGGATTCTTAATTTATGGACCAGTAATGTTAATAGGTCTGCAAGCACTTGATTTAGTTCCTAAAAAAGCTGCAGGCACTGCAGCAGGACTGACTGGCTTATTTGGATATCTAGGTGGATCTGTGGCGGCTAATGTCATTATGGGATACGTAGTTGACTTTTCAGGCTGGAATGCAGGTTTTACATTAATTACGATTTCTTGTGTACTGGCAGTAGTGGTCTTTGCATGTACTTGGAATGTTCGAGGACAGGAAGTGGTAAGGGCTAATACAGGCATATTATTGAGCTCAAGTTTCCCCATCCCCCTGGATATATTCTAAGGAGGATGGGTTTTCTACTGTCAGTTAAACCGATCCATGATTAGATTGATGCTCGCAATAACTGAATATTAAGTTATCTATGACAAAAAGAAGTTGACGGACGTTTGTTTGACATACCTTATTGAAATGCATATAAAAAATGACCATGCCTTTATACCAACGGTCCTAAAGGCATAGTCATTATATCAAAAATCATATAGATTCACGTTTTCTACCAAAATACTGGTTATTGCCGATCAAAAAGAGAAGCCCCCGCTATTCCGGGTTTTGTCATCTCATAAGGATTTAGAATCAGATCCAATTCTTCTTCTGTCAACACATCATATTGTAAACAAAGTTCGCGAACTGATTTCCCTTTCAATATCGCTTCACGGGCAATACGTGAAACCACTTCGTACCCAAGGTGCGGATTGACTGCTGTAATCACTCCGACGCTTTGTTCGACATAATCTTTTAAATGCTGCTCATTAGCCTCAATGCCTTCCAAGCAATAATCTGTAAAGACATTGAAAGCATTGTTCATAATGCTGATTGATTGCAACAAATTGAATACAAGCACTGGCTCCATTACGTTCAACTCTAGTTGTCCCGCTTCTGATGCTAAGCAAATCGTATTATCGTTCCCGATTACTTGGAAAGCGACTTGATTAATTAATTCTGGCATGACTGGATTTACTTTACCTGGCATGATGGATGAACCTGGTTGACGGGCTGGAAGTGTGATTTCTCCTAATCCCGCTCTCGGTCCTGAAGCCATCAAACGTAAATCATTTGCAATTTTAGACATATTCATCATACATACTTTCAATGAAGCTGATACCTCAGTGTATGCATCCGTATTTTGGGTTGCATCTACTAAATGTTCTGCTCCTACAAGCGGCAAGTTACTGATTTCAGCTAAATATGTAACAACGTTTTCAATGTAACGCGGATCTGCGTTCAATCCCGTTCCCACTGCTGTTGCTCCCATATTCACTTCATATAAATGTTGACGTGATTGACTTATTCTTTTTATATCCCGATCCAAAACGCGACTGTAAGCCTCGAATTCTTGACCAAGGCGAATAGGCACTGCGTCCTGAAGATGTGTGCGTCCCATTTTGATAACATGATCAAATTGTTTTGCTTTTTTCTTTAAAACCGTACTCATCTTGGTCATTGTTTGTAACAATTGCTCCAAAAGACGCAATGTTGATAAATGAATGGCAGTTGGGAATACGTCATTGGTTGATTGAGACATGTTAACATGGCTATTTGGGCTAACATGTACATAATCACCTTTATTGTGTCCCATAAGTTCTAACGCACGGTTGGCAACGATTTCATTAATATTCATATTCATCGATGTCCCCGCACCGCCTTGAATTGGGTCAACGATGAAATATTCATGCCACTTTCCATCGATCACTTCTTCAGAAGCTTTGACGATAGCGCTTCCAATACCATCATATAACCGTTTGGTATCCATATTCGCTAGAGCGGCCGCTTTTTTAATCATGGCCAGTGCACGAATCATTTCTTCATTGACTTTGTAACCGGTAATCGGAAAATTTTCCACTGCGCGTAAAGTTTGTATACCATAATAAACATCTGCTGGAATTTCCTTTTCCCCAAGAAAGTCTTTCTCGATTCGGTATGTTTTCTCTTCTATCAACATTTCCTCTTGCCCCTTTGTTTGTTCTAGAATGTAATGTCCTCTGCAATCGGTGTTTCCATCATTTCCTTCACTTTTTTAGGATCCTGCGTCTTCGCTAATATCCACATCAACTTAGGAACGATGGCTTCTGTATTCATATTCCTGGAACGAATGATGACATTCTTGTTCACTTTTCGTCCCACTTCGTAAATATCCATATCTTCCCCTTCTTCTAAGCATTGGGTAGTAATGACAACGGATATTCCACATTGTACTAACTCATTCAATTTCTCTAAAATGTTTCTTCCTTGAAATGGAATACCACCGCTTCCATAACTTTCAATTACGATTCCCCGACATTGATTTTTCAGGAAATCAAAGAATTCAGGCTTAATACCGGGATGCAGCTTGACTAAAGCAACATCAGTACATAGGGAAGCATCCAACTTAGCTTCCTTATTCTTTCGTGAATGAACTGGCTTTAGATACTCAATTTTATCTTTGAATATGGTCGCAATATAAGGATAGTTAATACTTTCAAACGAATCATAGCTTTTCGTTCTCAATTTAATGGCCCTCGTACCCTGAATGACTCTGCCATCAAAAACAACATATACTCCTCCAATATCTTCACACGCAAACCGGATCGCATCAGAGATATTCCTTTTGGCATCTGTCTTTTTAAAGGCAATCGGGACCTGAGAACCAGTAATGACGATTGGTTTCCCTAAATCTTGTAACATATATGAGAGCGCAGCAGAAGTGTAAGCCATTGTATCTGTTCCATGGGTAATCACAAAGCCATCGTAATCATGGTAGTGCTTATGGATGGATTGTGCCATTTCTGTCCAATCTTCCGGCTGCATATTTGTACTATCAATATTCATCAAAGGCTTACTATCAATCTGACATAGTAAATCCAATCCCGGTAGGTGGCCTAAAATTTCGTCAGCTTTCATTTCTGGAACAAGTCCATTTTTTCCTTCTAACGATGCAATTGTACCACCTGTAGTAAGCAACATCAACTTCTTCATTTTTGATTTTAACTTTTCCAATATACTACCCCCTAATAAGCCTCCCTGTTTCACTATCATTCTAATATCTCAGAAAAGGATGTTTCCGCTGTAAATGTTCATGTAACGCGTACAACACATGTAATTATAGTCATGTTTCATAGTGAAATCAAGCGAAAGTTATTCATTACGCGTACACTTTTTTCAATATGATGTTATAATGGATTTATATAAAAGGAGAGTAATAATAATGATTTTAAATAGATTGACTACATTAAGGAAGTCCAAAAGATGGTCTTTGCAATATACCGCTGACAGGCTCGGAATCGCCAAAAGTACCTATGCCGGTTACGAATCGGGCCACCGCCGCCCTTCATTAGAAACGATTAATTTATTGGCAGGCTTATATGATACCTCAACTGATTACATTCTGGGTCGAGTAGATTATCAATCTAAGGATATGGATAATGAGTCGCCTCAAGTCATGGAATTAACGGATTTACCAGATATGAAGCTAGCTGTAGATGGAATTTCCCTTTCTGAAGAGGAAACGATTCAATTTATCGCTTTTATTAGAGCTAAACGGGAAGTGGAAATAAATCGCGATAAACAAAATGAAACATAGGCAGACATTGAGTTTAAACTGGTTTGGTAAAAGAACCGTACTTCTTCAGCAGGTTCTTATACTGCCTGACATGTTCATTATAACTGTAATATACCGCGGCTTTCATCAATTAGGATAGTCGGTTCGCCCATTTTGACGGTTGCACGTAATTATTTCCTTGTTTAGAAATTTAAATTTCATTAACTAATATATAGAAGATAGTCGGTTTTTTTTAAAAATCATTCATTTTCTGTTGTCCTCTTTAGACTTATTCATTTTCCCTCTTTATCTATTTGCAAGGAAAGAAAAAACATGGCAAAGATCATGGTTTCCCCCGGTGAATTAATCAAAAAAGAAGCAACATGAAGTGAGCGTTATGTCTTAATTCATGTGCTTCTATTATTGGAATCCTTAAAGAAATGGAAAATTCCTCAATATAATGTTTCAACAGATATGCTGCATTTCCATATTTTAAGGCATTTCATCTTCTTTTTCCCTATTCTTGAAAGCTTCATGAGTGACAATATCCTCAATCTGTTCATACTGGCGGCTGTGTTCCTTCTCTTCGCTAATTCTATTATTGGGTAAATTTCCTGGATGTCCTTTTTCTTTATGATTAAAATTTTTACCACGACTCATAACTCATTCTCTCCTTTCCATTCATTGTTTGTCTAGTTTTCCCAAGCACGAAAAAAATATGATTTAATTTCTCTTTTTACAGTTTTTGCAAAAGGGTTGGTTTACCTGTAATTTCCAGCTGATCTTGCGCGACTTATTTCTGAAGTGTCAAGAAATTAATAATTCAATCCTTTCAAATTACTCGAATCTGAATAAAGAGCTCAAAAAAAACAGGAACCGCCAAATTCCTGTTCTTTTTGTTTATAGGTTTCCCGACTACTTACATATTTAATAACAATATTTTTGATAACAAAAAAGGCTAGGAGAACGTTACCACGGAAGGTCGCCACTTTCTTGAAATGCCCGCAATATGATGAGGAGCGGTTCTGCAACATCCTCCAATTATATTTGCCCCCGCATGGTGCCAATCTTCAGATTTCACATCGAGCCTATTACATGATTCTGGACCATGCCATGTTTTAGTTTCTGGATTATATGATTCACCGGAATTCGGATAAACGATAATTGGTTTATTCGTGTTTGCACGCAACACCTGTATGGCTTCCGTGATAACTGATACAGGCGCACAGTTGATGCCAATTGCGGCAATTTGCTCACTGTCCCCAAACAATCTGGCACACTCCTCCAGCAATGTGCCGTCACTTATCGCTTTTTCATTTTTCAAAGAAAAGGACAGCCAAGCATAAACTTCTGGATAATCTTTCAATAATGAATGTAATACTTTTGCTTCTTGCAGGGAAGGAATCGTTTCAAATGCTAAAATGTCAGCTCCTGCTTCAATCAAAGCTGATATTCGTGAGCGATGAAATGCCGCCAAAGTTTCATCTGAAACACCATAATTCCCAACATACTCTGAACCATCTGCAAGATAAGCCCCATAAGGTCCAACTGATGCAGCAACCAATGGCTTAGGTCTAATCGTTTGATATTCTTCCTTCCAAAAGTCATCTCTTGCTTTTCTTGCTAGTAAAACCGTTTTCCTGATTAGATCTAATGCCTCTTTTTCTTGTATTCCGCGGAGGGCGAAACCTTCAACCGTTGCTTGATAGCTTGCCGTTATCGCACAGTCAGCACCAGCTCGAAAGTAGTCAGAGTGCACCTGGTAAATCACTTCTGGATCTTCAAGTAATACACGTGCAGACCACAGGGGATCGTCCAAATCACACCCATGACTTTCAAGCTCTGTAGCTAAAGCTCCGTCCAAAATCATAACTGAATGACCTTGTAAAATTGCTTCAATTGGGTTAATTTTATTTTTCATGGTCTACTCCTCTTTTCTTTATGGTTTGTGTCAGATAATAACTTCCATAGCAAAACAAAATAAACGGAATGCCACAATATAGTGCTATTCTTTGTGTAGGATCAAATGCAATTCCTATGCAAGAAGCAAGACATAGCATAAATGAAACGATTGGTACGAATGGATATAATGGTGTATGATAAGCCAAATCATTAACTGAGTTTCCTTCGTTTATATATCGTCTGCGAAATAGAAACTGTGACGCGCTAATACTCATCCAAACTATAACCACGGCTAGTCCAGAAATGGATACAAGCACTATATATACAGTATCCGGCGCAATAATACTCGAGAAAAGTGCTAAAACACCGCCCAGCATACTGAAAAGGACTGCATTCAAGGGAACACCCCGTTTTGTCAATTTTGCAAATATTGGTGAAATAGTTTTCTTATCTGCAAGTGACCAAAGCATCCTGGATGAGGCATATAGTCCTGAGTTCGCAGCGGACAAAATGGCAGTTAATATAACAAAGTTCATAATATCCGCTGCATATGGCACTCCAATTCGTTCTAGAACGGCAACAAAGGGGCTCTCTAATACGCTTGCATCCGAAACAGGCAATAATGCGGATAAAACAACGATGGTACCTACAAAAAAGATAATCAATCTCCATAATGTCATACGGATTGCCTTTGGAATCGTTTTTTCCGGATTCACAGTTTCTCCAGCTGCAACTCCGATCAATTCAGTTCCAGAAAATGCAAAATTCACCGCGAGCATCGTCATTAGAATGGCAAAAGCACCATTTGGAAATAAACCTGCACTTGTAACATTGGAAAATAACGGAGCTGATTGTGCGTTAATCATTGGAATGAAACCTATCATTGCCGCAGCTCCCAGAATAATGAATATTACAATAGCAAATACCTTTATAGACGCAAACCAGAATTCGGATTCAGCAAAAAACTTAACGGTCCACGCATTTAATGCCAAAACCAAAATGGCAAATAGAGCACTCCATATCCAGACACTGATCGATGGAAACCATCGCTGCATCAACAATCCTGCAGCCGTGAATTCCGAACCTAGTGCAACAGTCCAGGTTAGCCAATACAACCAGGCTACTGTATACCCTGTCCCTGGTCCGATGTATTTGGCTGCGTAACTATGAAACGCACCTGTCTCGGGCATATGCACTGATAGTTCACCTAGACATAGCATGACTAGATAAACCACCAATGCACCAATCAGATACGAAAGGATGGTTCCGAACGGACCAGCCTGTTGAATCGTATAACCCGAACTTAAGAATAAACCAGTTCCAATCACCCCGCCAAGCGATAGCATTATTATATGCCGTGCTTGCATTTGCCTTTGAAAATCATGCTTCCTTTTGTTATCCATTCTTACTCTCCTTAATCTTGCATCCAGAAAAAACGAAAACGCACTCTAAAAAAGAGTGCGTTACTGACAAATAAACACGTACGGTCTTATCTATCAAGGTTTCACCCCCTGGAATTAGCACAGTGTCTTTGTAGACCTGTTGCTGAGGTTTCATAGGGCCAGTCCCTCCACCTCTCTGGATAAGAAATTATTTTTTTATAACTGTATCAATCTATGAAAAATTTGTCAAGTTTTGTTTCGGAATGTAAAGACTTCCTTTTAAATGCTAACGATCATGGCGTCTGCGGCATTAATATTAAAAGGTTGCTTATTTTTGGAACAGGCGCTAAGCGTATTATAATGGCAAATAAAACTAACCGGGGTCATTTTGGTCTTAAAAATGGCAACATCTTAAAAGATGTCGCCATTTTTTTCTTTTTCCTTAAGGACGTTCTATTTCAAATAATTCCCCTAGTTTTGTATAAGTATGACCTGCTAATCTTGCTACAGGTTTTAGCCCATTCGGGTCAATACGGCCATTATGGTAAATATCTTGCTCTATATGATAGCAGACTATTTTCCCTATCAGTAAATCACAACCAGGTTCATTCTTGGAACCTGCCAATGGAATCGATTGCTCTAATGTACATTCAAAACGCACCTTCGCTTCTTCCAATCCTGGTACGGATACCCTATCACTAACAGCCAGCCTGAAATTAGTAAGACCCAATTCACTTTCTTCAGATGGGAGTTCCTTGGCCGTTCGATTTGCATCAGCAACATTATTTTCGTCAGTGATATGAACAACGAACTCACCTGTTTGAATTGCATTTCGGGCTGTATCCTTTGAAACTCCTTCTTTCCGTTGAACAGAAATGGAAATCATCGGAGGATTTGAACTGACTATGTTAAAAAAGCTGAACGGCGCTATATTGATTGTACCGGTTTCGGATTGTGTCGTAACCAGCGCTATAGGTCTCGGTATAATGCTTCCAGTCAAAAACTTATAATTATCCCGTTCAGTCAGACTTTCAGGGTTAACAGAAATCATCTTCATTCCCCCTCATTCTTATAAAAAGTTCTTTTGAAACCATGAACCTGCTGCATCAACCTCTGAACGTGTCAACTGATGACCGTAATTTTCCCACTGAACTTCAACTGTAGCGCCAGCTTGCTGTAAAAGTTGATTAAGTTCATCAGTTTCTTCTGCCGGGCAAATCGGATCGTTTTTACCTGCAGCTATAAATACAGGTATATCTGAAAGGGACGGCAAAGCAATCCCTCGTCTTGGAACCATTGGATGATGAAGAATCGCTCCTTGTAAGGCCCCCTCGTAATGGAACAGCAAACTTGCCGCTATATTTGCACCATTGGAATAACCTAATGCCACCACTCTGTCACGGTCGAAGTCATATTTTCCGGACGCTGATTCCAAGAAGTCATAAAGCTCCTTCGTTCGGAAAATCAAATCCTCTTCATCAAAAACCCCTTCAGCTAACCGTCGGAAAAAACGGGGCATTCCATTTTCAAGTACATTTCCCCGTACGCTCAGTACGGACGAACCCGGTGAAACCATTTCGGATAATGGCAAGAGATCTGTTTCCGTTCCTCCAGTGCCATGTAACAGCAGTAGTAACGGAGCTTCTGGATTACTTCCTTTTTGAAAAATATGTTTCATCATTTATCCTCCTCTAGTAGTCTCGGCACTGCCGGCAGTAACGTTTTTTCCATAACTTCCCGCTTTTCTTCCAACCATGGCGGCAGCATTAATTTACTGCCCATCGTTTCCTTCGTTTCATCATGAGCAAAGCCAGGTGGATCTGTGGCAACTTCAAAGAGTATGCCTCCATCTTCCCTGAAATAAATCGCATCGAAGTATTGTCGGTCTGTAAAGGGTGTCACACCATAGCCATGGTTACCGATATGCTCCCTCCATTCTTTATGATCTTCATTATCGCTCGCACGCCATGCAATGTGATGGACAGTTCCCACTCCGATTTTACCGTTTGGTAAAACCGTTTTTTTAACATCGATCAAATTGCCGATATCCGATGTGGATTTGAAGCGGATGAAATCGCCCTCTTCCCCAACCTTTTGAAGGCCCATCACTTCCTCTAATAGTTCCATCGTTTTGATCGGTTTTGACGTCAATAATACAGCTCCGCCGAAACCCTTGACCGCCTTATCAGCTGGTACACCGCCGAATGACCACTCGCTATTTTTACCTTCTTTACGCTCAACCAGTTCAAGTTGCAAACCATGTGGGTCTTGGAACTCAAGATATTCCTCACCGAAACGTGAAACCTTTTCAAAGTCTATATTAAATTTACCCAAACGATTTTCCCAGAAGCCCATTGAACCCTCCGGAACGGCATATGTTGTAATCCCCACTTGTCCGGAGCCAATTGTCCCTCGGTATGCCTCAGGCCAAGGAAAGAAAGTGATGATTGTGCCCGGTGAACCGGATTCATCTCCGAAATATAAATGATAGGTGCCTGGATCATCAAAATTAACGGTTTTCTTCACCATACGCATTCCCAATACTCCAGCATAAAAATCCACATTCTCTTGAGGATTGCCTACAATTGCGGTTATATGATGTATCCCTGCATTTTGCTTTTGCATGCCGATTACTTCCTTTCCCGTTGATTAATTAGTTGATTTTGTATTAAGTGGTTTTAAATTCGATTCAATATCCTTTCTTTTCGATTCCAAAAAAGGTGGCAGGGCAAGGTTCTCACCTAGATGCTGCTCAGCTTCATCCACTTCAAAACCAGGTCCATCAGTAGCTAGTTCAAATAATATGCCATTCGGCTCCCTAAAATAGAGTGAACGGAAATAAAAGCGGTCCACATATCCCGAGTTCACGAATTTCGATTCACTAATCTTTTCTACCCATTTTCTCAATTCTTCTTCATCATCCACCCGAAAGGCAACATGGTGTACTCCCCCCCTCCCCAGCCTTTCCCGAGGTATGTCATTCCTTTCTTCAATATGGAGTTCTGCTCCAGTTCCTCCTTCACCTGTCTCGTAAACGACTATCGGATTTTGCCGCCTGATTGCGGATGGGTATGTGCCTGATTTCCTGAACCCCAATACCTCGATAAGAACACTTTCTGTTTGTTCAATATTGGGTACTGTGAGTTTTACTGGTCCTAATCCAAGTATGGAAAACTCTTGCGGGACTGGGCTTCCATCCCACGGAACTCCTCCATCAACGCCGTTATTATCCTGATCGGAAACCAGAAGAAGCCTCTGCCCTTCAGGATCTTTAAAAGAAAGCACCTTTCTTTCAAAACGGCTCGATATTTCATCGTGCTCAACATTGAATTCCACAAACCGTTTTTTCCAATATCCTAGCGCTTCATCATCCCTCACCCTTAAAGAAATTTCTGAAATGCTATTGTTTCCCTCATGAGTGCGGGCAGCATTCGGAATTTCAAAAAACGTCAATTCCGTACCCGGTGAACCAATTTGATCTCCATAAAATAAGTGATACACACGAACATCATCTTGATTCACCGTTTTTTTGATTAATCGCATCCCTAAGACTTTTGTGTAGAATTCAAAGTTATTTCCCGCTTTTGCTGTAATCGCCGAAACATGATGTAATCCTTTTAATTCCATCCGTACCACTCCTATCTTTATAAATCTCCCCTTACGGAGATGAATTAATCCGCTAATAATATCTCGAATTAAAGGTATTTAACCTAACATAATACTTTTAATGCAAATATCTTGATTTAAAGATAAACGACAGTGATAAAATTGTCAACCATTTTCATTCAAATAATTTCAACCGGATTCACTTATCATAAAATAAAAAATACAGGCCAAAATAAATCGGTATAAGAATGGAGGTTGTGATATATGGTTAAAGATTTTTTTAGTGCAATTGAAGATAGACGCTCTTATTATTCCCTTAGCAAGGAACATGTTGTTCCTGATAAAAGGATTAAAGAAGTTATCGATCATGCCGTTCAATACTCCCCTTCCGCTTTCAACTCCCAAAGTGCCAGAGTGATTGTATTAACTGGTCAAAGCCACGACCAATTATGGGATATCACGAAAGAAACATTAAAAAAAGCAGCCGATGGCAAAGATTTTACAAAAACGGAAGAAAAAATGAGATCATTTATAAATGGTTATGGAACGGTTTTATTCTTTGAAGACCAGGCCAAAATAAATAGGCTACAAGAACAATACAAAACGTATGCCGAAAATTTTCCGATTTGGTCGAACCAATCTTCTGCCATTTTACAATTTGTCGTATGGACTTCCTTGGAAATTGAGGGGTTTGGTGCAAGCCTTCAGCATTATAATCCTTTAATCGATGACGAAGTGAGAAAGACATGGGATATATCACGAGATTGGAAACTCATCGCACAGTTGCCTTTTGGAAAACCCACTGCAGAACCTGGCGATAAAGACTTCTCACCACTTGAAGAACGTGTGAAATATTATCAATGATATAATAGAGACTGGCTCTACTTAACGAGCCAGCCCTTTTATTTTATTTCGCTTTAGTAATCCGGAAATGTTGCAAAAAATTTTGAAAATATCAATGACGCAAAGCCTATATACTCAACAACCGGCATGATTTTGATATCCTCACTGACGTTCAACACGTACATTTCACATCCCCCTATTAATCTTATTGAATTGGTGAAGAACGCCCTGGAAGCCATTCCTTCAAATAATATGGGAGTACACCGGAATATTGTCTAGCAGCATGTCCACTTTTCAGTAGGCTATATGTCTTATCCTTACATGTTAAATGCTCCATTACCGGATAAATCATTTCCTGTGGGACCAGTCGATCATACTTACTTGCTATGACCAAAACACTAGCATCAATTTTCGATAGCTTCGCTTTTTTTCCCCTTACCTTAAAACCACCATTAACCAAGCTATTTTTTATCAATAAATCCTTGGTTATTTGTTTTGCGGCTGCTCCGGATAACGGTACATGCCCATTAGCCCAAGCATTGAAGCGGCGCCAGTTTTGAACGTATTTTTCATCATCCGCTTGATTCAATAAAGATAAATAAGGTGATATATAGACGGGCGATGTTATTAACCTGATACCATATTTAACTGCACTGGCCGGTATCGTTTGATAAATATCTATTGTCTCGTCAAAATCCGATGTTCCTTCTTTTAACGCTTCCTGCCATTGATCAAAAAATTCCGAGGCACTGAAATCCACCGGGGTCACGGAAAGTATCAAATTCTTGATGGGCTCGTCTGCAATGGCAGCATATATTGCGGCTATTGTACCTCCGAGGCAAAACCCCATGACTGTAATTTCTGATGCTCCTGAGTGACGTATTGCACGCTGCACTCCTTTTTGAATATAATCGACGATATAATCTTCGATCGATATGTCACCATCTTCAAAGCCCGGGCTTCCAAAATCAAGCAAATACACATCAAAACCTTCATTTACAAAAGATTCTATTAAACTATTCCCCGGAGATAAATCAAGAATCAAAGGAGTATTGATTAGTGAATATATAAGAAAAACCGGTACATCATATTTTTTTTGTGCTGAGGGATAAAACCAAAGCGTTGACTTGTTTTTTTTCCACACCGCTATTTTCGGAGTCAGTCCCATTTCAGGCATTGGCTGATTGGGAATATCCAATAAATGTTGCCATTTAGTTTTGGATTCAGATTGATTTTTCGGCACTTTCCGCTTAGCCATTTGAATTCTCCTGACCAACTGAATTGAACTCAGGCAGCTGTGAGCTTAACAATAAGGAGTTATTTATAAAATCAGATAACCTTTTTTTACTCCCTTCCTTTTCATTGGATGCCAATCTTGATTTCTTTTTGATGCTGCGGGATGAATTGGCATTGCCTTTATTGCGAATTGAAGAATTACCCCCGACATTCCCGCCCCTATTCTCAACTAGTATAGAGACCAATTCTTCCAACCCATCAATTTTTTCTTCGAGTTGGATGACTAATTTCGCTAAACTCGCCACATCTTTTTTTGTTGGATAATTCATGATGATGGACATTCTTTCTGAGGTTTCCTGAAGACTATTTATTCTTGGTACCTGCATTTGCGCATTATTGCTCACTCTTTCGATTAATTCGCGATTATTCAGCAGATTTTGAATTTTACTATTCAGCTGTTGCTCTTTTTGTGTGCCCAGTAATTTAAGCCCTTTATAAAAATTGGATTTTTCCGCCATATATTTCTTCCTTCCTTTCTCCTCCGTTTATACTAATGCTGATATTCCACCGTCAATGATCAAAATATGACCCACCATATAGTCAGAAGCCTGTGAGGCTAAAAAAACGGCGGCACCCTTTAAATCATCTTCATCGCCAAACCTGCCAGCCGGAGTTTTACCTAATATGTCATAGTTAGACTTTTCAAGAATTTTCTTTGTGATTTTAGTCGGGAAAAATCCAGGTGCAATTGCATTGACTTGAATGCCGTATCTAGCAAGTTTAACTCCTAAATCCTTGGTCATTGTAATGATGGCACCCTTACTGGTGTTATAAGCTATCGTATCCAAAAGCTCAGGAAACGTCCCGCCAAGACCAGACACCGATGCAATATTTATGATTTTTCCGGAATTTTGCTGCTTCATGACCTTCGCTACAGCCTGTGAAAACAGGAATGTACCTGTAACGTTAACATTCATTACTTTTTCCCACTTGTCCTTGGGAAGATCCAAAAGCGGACCTGACCAAGACGTACCGCTATTATTGACAAGAATATCAATCGTGCCGAATTGAGCAACCGTTTCCTGAACGACATGGTCAATGGCGCTCACATCGGTGATATCACATTCAAAGGCAACGGCATTAACACCCATCGATTGCAAGTCTTTACATACCTCCTTACATACAGGCAGATTTCGTGAAGCAATGACTATGTTTGCGCCAGCCTCTCCCAACGCCATGGCGATCTGTTTGCCCAGTCCTCTGCCGCCGCCGGTAATGATAGCCGTTTTATTAGTCAAATCGAACATATTACTCAATGTAGTCAACTTTTCAGCCCTTCCTTAATGAAGTATTATTTATATAAAACCGTCTATATCATTATAGAAAAGCCTATCCAATATTGTGCTTAAAATAGCCTAATGCCTCTGCCTTTTGTTTCATCAACATGTATCTTATATTTAATAAGCATGCTTCTGTCAGCTAGCAGAAATTGAGCCTGCTGGAAACGTAATTCGGCAGGGAGGTAATTTATTTGATCAATTCATTTCTTAGATCCGCACAGCGGTAATTTAAAAACTCTGGAAATCGCTGGATTATTTGACTGATTGAGCAAAATCGGATACTTAACCTGTTTTGTCGTTTACACTATAGAATAGTAAGGAGGTTAAAAAATGACAATACATCACTTTCATTTAACTGCGGAGTGGCCTGGCGGCAGAAATGATAGCGGCACGATTCATTCAGGGAATCTTCAAACACAGATAAGCATTCCTACGGAAATGGAAGGACCAGGGATTGGAACTAATCCCGATGAAATGCTGCTTGGAGCGGCATCGACCTGCTATATCATTACCTATGCTGCCATGTTAGAGCGGTCCCATATAGAAAAGGTGAGCTTGACCATGCAATCGGAAGCGTTAGTGGATGTTACGAATGGTGTATTCACCTATAAGAAAATCATTCATCGCCCCGCACTTATATTGGTGCCGGGTACTTCTGAAAAAGTGGTTGAAAAAGCGGGGAGACTTGCTGAAAAAGCCGAGACTTCATGTATGATTTCCCGGGCGATCAAAGGGAATGTAGCAGTGGAGTTGATTGCGGAAATTTCCATAGCACAGTAACCTTGAATAAACGGAAAAAGTGCCTAACCCTATATTGGTTTAGGCACTTTTTGAACTATTGAATGGTATTCACTTTATTTTCAACCTCGCGGCACACTTCATCAGCCGTTAAACCATTTGCCTCAATGATAGACGCTTTTAATGAAGTATCGCTTATACCCATCACATTACTTTCCAAACCTGTTACCACACAACAATCCACGTTTTTTGCGTCAGCTTCTTGTTTAATTTCCACAACATCAAAACCTTTTTCACGAAGTGCTTCCTGAATATTCGTTAATGATTCTTCAACACCGATTCTTGACATCAACACACACCTCCTCTACCTTCTAACCTGTCCTTATCCCCCTCAATATATGTATAGAATGCAAAGGAAATAGGAAAAGTAATATCGAGGTGATAAACATGAATGGAAAAAACAAGAAAGATGCTTCACAAACTCGTTTAGGTTCTTCTCAGGTAGAGGGGCAAGGTACCACTACAAAAGAAACCGGGTCCTTCACTCAACCCTCTTCACTTAAAAAGCAAAAGCGTACCTGATAAAAGTGAATCCTAAATCAACCATGAAATTCAAACCATGATACGAAAAAAACGCTTGGTTTATCCGCCAAGCGTTTTCCGCTGCATGATTCTTTTTTGTTTTACATTAAAATCAGTGACTTCTCTTACATATTTTGCTTTCTGATTTCCTCTTGGATCTTTAGATCATTCAATTGATCTCCATCAATTGTTTTTGAATCCATTTTTCCTTTTCCGGCTCCATCTGGGTTTAAATCACTTGCCCTTAAATTATTATTGCGAGATGCTTGCTCGTTCCATTTGGTCATCTTGATCTCCTCCTCAGTCCTTTATCCTTCCCAAACCTAAGAATATTCATGAATACACCCCATCATTTATTGCAAAGATAAAAATGGAGGTGGTTTTATTGGAACCAAACAAACCCGGCAATAAGAATGTACCGGATTTTAAAGAGTTGAACGATCGTATCATAAGAGAAGCGTCACAGAGTCCCCGTTTAGTGATTAAAACCAATTTGGATGCAAAGAATGTAAATGATGAAAACCCTTATACAGATCGCATTAACAGTGAAGGTTTTTCTGATTTTTTTGAGGAATAAAACAAAAATATGCTTGGCAGCATCAACCTAATGGTTCTCGCACCAGTTGAACTATAATTGGAACGTAAGGTGCGAGACTCCTGCGGGAAAAGCGAGTCCATGAGAGACCCCACAAGCGCAAATGCGCCGAGGGCGGACAGCCCGCGGAAAGCGAGTGCCCTACGTTCCAATCAATGTTCAAATTGCACAAACCCATAATAAAAACCGGCTTAATTAGCCGGTTAATCTTAAAAATATTTTTTCTTCCAAAAAATGAATGCAGTCGTCCCCGCCAAAGTGATGGCAATTAATAATGTAAAAATGAAAGCAAACCGATTATGTTCAAATGGCAGTTCCACATTCATTCCGTAAAAACTTGCCACCATCGTCGGAAGCGTTAATATAATGGTCACTGATGTTAGAAACTTCATGGCATTATTGACATTATTGGAAATGATCGAAGCGAATGCATCCATCATACCGCTAAGAATGGATAGATACACTTCTGCCATTTCGATAGCCTGAGCATTTTCGATGATTACATCCTCAAGCAATTCTTTATCTTCTTCATACATTTTCAGATAATTAAATCGGAGGATCTTATCAAGGACTACACGATTGGATTTCAATGATGTCGTAAAATAAACCAGGCTTTTTTCCAAAGCAAGGAAAGTGTATAATTCTTTATTTTTCATCGACTGATGTAATTCACGTTCGGCTTCATTAGTCATCTTGTTAATCTGTTTCAGGTAACGTAAATAATAGGATGAAATCTCGAATAATATTTGTAAAGCAAATCTCGTCTTCTTATTGGTGAAGAATCCTTTGATCTTATTGTTTTTGAAATTCGCCAATATCGGAGTTTCTTTCAGAGATACCGTAATGAAACAGTCTTTGGTAAAGATCATGCCTATGGGAATCGTTTCAAAAATCGGTAAGTCGGCTTCATCCCTGGTCAAATATGGGAAGTCGACAATTATTAAAACATTATCATCCTCTTTTTCGATTCGCGGTCTTTCCTCATCATCGAGTGGATCTTTCATGAAATTGATCGGTAACTTCAAAGTCGAGCATATATAATCTATTTCAGCTTCTGTGGGCGCGACAATGTTCACCCAGGAACCTTTTGTCATTTCCTCGATATTGTTCAGGTGACGGTTATCATCCGTCTTGTAGATTTCAATCATTTTTTGACCTCCTCTTCTATAGAGAAAGCCTTATTTACCTTCTTCGAGCAGATACTCAGGGAGAATAACAGTCTCGACTTCTAGCATCATATTGGCTTCCTCTTGCTTTCTGGGTTCAGGATCATAAGAACTGCTGCTCACTCGTATCCACTTCCTTTCGATTCTTTTATCTTAATCCTTATTCATTTAAAGCACAATAAAGAATTTAATACCTTGAATCGTTGTTCAGAATTCGTAATCATCTGACTTTTATCAATTGATAAATAAAATGCCACTACAAAAAAAACGCCTGGGTAGCCCCAAGCGATTCTGATTAACTTTATCCATGCTTAGCATTATTATAATAGTGAACACCGTACATGGCGCCTTCGTCCACCATTTTATTGTCATCATGATCGTATGGATCAGGGTGACCCGCCTTTTCAATTACAGGATCCAGCTCTGAAGCCGTCCTATTCCATAAACCTACCGTTTTTGCTTTTGCATTGGACCACATGTCCTTCACTTTTCCTCTGTTCGTTTTATTCGATAAAAATGAGACTCCGGCAACTCCGACTCCTAGTAATACCGCGTTTCTTCCTAATGCCATCATTACCTTCCCCCTTATTTATTTGGCTTACTGTATATATACCCGCCGCCAGTTCATGTAAACCTTTATTTATATGGAGGAATTTGATAAAAGAAATTAGGTTTCATTATTTCATTGTTATATGGCTGATGGAAAACATGGGTCGTGGCTGGTGACACCGGTGGAATTAACCAGGTCCAATCCCCCGTTACTTTCCGGTCATATGAGGCTTCTTTTTCTTCGAATTTCTTGAATTGCTTAGCTGCTGTATGGTGATCAACAATGCTGACTCCGTGTTTTTTATACGAATGAAGGACTGCTTCATTCAGTTCGATAAGGGCTCGATCTTTCCATAAACTCGAATCACGTTTAATATCCAGGCCCATCCTCTCACCGATTGCCGGCAGCATATTGTAGCGTTCTTCATCAGCAAGATTCCTAGCACCGATTTCCGTTCCCATGTACCACCCATTAAATGGTGCAGCTGAATAAGTAATACCGCCAATTTCCAGCCTCATACCAGATATGATTGGAACTGCGTACCATTTTAGTTGAAGATCTTCGAACCATGTCAGTTCAGGGTGGGTGATTTGAACCTCTTTAACGAGGCTTTCAGGTATATCATGAAAACTAGCGGTTTTTCCGTTCACTTGGACTACAAGGGGTAAAATATCGAAAGGTCCGAATTTCCCTTCCCACCCTAATGCCATACATCGCTTGGTGAATTCGATTGAACTTGAATCGCCGATTACACCATGTTCCGTCTCATATCCTGCATAACGAATAAGTTGATGATTCCAAATATCCACTTTTCGATCATGATCTTTCTGTTTGAAAATTGTAATCACAGGTCTGATATTCCCATTATTCGTAGCATATTCGATATGCTCGAAGAGGGCCGATACCATTTGTTCTTCGCTTTGAATCATTCTTTTATCAATCACCCTTAGTGATTCCCAAAAAAAGCGCCCAATGCAACGATTGCTATTCCTCCAAGCTAATTTAGCACCATATACCAATTCTTCATATGTATGTTCATATCTGCCTGTTTCACTTATTTCCTTTTTAATTTGTTCGATCCTGCCATTTATGTCCTCTTCCGTTTTCAATAATTCCGGATAACTTGTCCTGATAAAGGATACGGCCTCTTGCAGTAACTCACTCATCTTTCCCACGGATCCTTCCATTTGCAAAACTTTGACTTCAATATTAAAATAACATATTTTACATGGTATCTCTAAACAACACATTTTTAAAAGCACGCTTTTTTAAAAAATGTGGCAAATCCGAGGCGGAATCCCTTTCATAATACTTAAAGTAAGCTCGTGAATTTCTTATACTATAACATCTCTAGTAACTAAATAATTTTCGGTAAAGTTGTTACATATGAGGTAAATGCATTATAATATATTAATAATGAGGTGATATGATGAATAATACGACACTTTGTCCACGATTTGAAAAAGGAATGCAAATCTTGAGTAAACGCTGGACTGGATTGATTGTCAATCAATTACTTAATGGCCCTCAAAGGTTTTGTAATATTGAATCTGCATTCCCGATAAGCGGCAGGATTCTTTCTGAACGTTTAAAGGACTTGGAAATTGAAGGTATTGTTAAAAGGGACGTATATCCAGAGACACCGGTCAGGATTGAATATTCTTTAACTGATAAAGGCATGGCCCTTGCACCGGTTATGAACGAAATTCAAAATTGGGCACAAGAATGGCTCGACCCAATACAGAATCAATGATATAGGCTAAAGATAAGGGAGGAAGATCTGCCAGATGCGGACTTCCTCCTTTTTTTTGTTTAAGCTCCAGCGACTAGTGGTATATTTTTTACAGATAGAATAACACTAGGTTTATTCCAAATTTATGGGCGGTGAATTCATGAAACAAGCAGATTGCATTATTATTGGTGGAGGTATAGCCGGGATTCAGGCAGCCATCCAGCTAGGAAGATATAAACATGATATTATCGTCATTGATTCTGCTCAAGGCCGCTCCTCCATTGCCAAGGCATACCATAACATTCTTGGGTGGCCAGACGGGGTAAGCGGGAAACAATTAAGGACCCTTGGTAGGCAGCACGCTGAAAAATTCGGTGTCGAATTCATGGATGATACAGTGACATCTCTAGAAAAAAAGCAGGACAAGTTTTTTATCCAAACTAAAAATGACAGGGAATATCAAGCAAAAATGATTTTTCTTGGTACTGGCATTACCGATAACATTCCTCCAATCAAAAACATCTATTCAACTCTTGGGACATCCACATATATATGCCCTGACTGTGATGGGTATGAGATCATGGATAAGCAAACCGTTGTTCTTGGTGGCGGAAATACGGGTGCAGGCATGGCGCTTACTCTATTATATTGGTCAAAAGATATCATTTACGTAAACCATTTGAAATCTAAAATTGATGATGAGTATAGAGATAAGTTAACGGCAAATCACATTCCCGTAATTGAAGAGGAAGTTTGTGAGGTTCATGTCGATGCCAATCAGGAGTTAACGGGCATAGAATTAGTATCTGGTAAAATTATCAGAGCTGAAAAGGCATTTACGGCGTTTAAAGGGAACAAGCTTAATAATGGCCTAGCCTTACAATTAGGTGTGCAGGTCAATGAAAACAATCATGTCGTGGTTCATCCCCGGACTAAAGAAACGAATATTAAAGGAGTCTGGGCAGGCGGCGACCTCGTTGCCCATTCCGAACAAGTCACCATTTCCATGGGAGATGGCACCCAGTCAGCGATATGGATTCATAAGAGGCTGTTAGGCCATCCACTTCCTTATGATTGACAGTTTCCTGAATTAAAAGGCGCCCTGTTCACCAGGCCGCCTCAGTTTGTACATAAAAAGGATTCTATCTGAATTTTAAACAAAGTTGATTGGAACGGAAGGTACGAGACTCCTGCGGGAAAAACGTGTCCGGGAGACCCCGCAGGCGCAAGGGCGCCGAGGAGACTCCCGGACCGCCCGCGGAAAGCGAGTGCCTGGAGTGGAGATCAAATTGTCTACAATTTTATGCGACCTATTCACCAGGCCGACTTTAGATTGGTATTTAAAAGCTTTTCCAGGTCAGTCATTCAATACACCTCTACATTCGATTCCTTCCCTTAAAAACCTTAACCAAAATGAGAATGACCGCGATGATAAGCAAGATATGTATAAAGCCTGCAGCCACTTTGAAGACTAAACCAAGAACCCATAATAATATTATTACACCAATAATCGTCCAAATCATGATAATCCCCCTTTCTTCCCTTTTAAAGGACTTTTTAAATAAGAATTCCACTTACATTTAAAATACCCATATCTTTCTCTAACAAACCTCCCCCTTATTTTTTACATAAAACTGTAAATGCTGTAAATGATAATAGAGAAATGAGGAATCTTCCATATTGATTATCATTCACCATCAGGAAGAGACTTTCAAGTTTTTAAAGGTTCTACATTTCTTTAATTATGCAGAAAAAATCATTAAAAAGAAGGAGTCGTTCGTTCATGAAAAAGTTTTTCGTCATCTGTTTAACAGCTTGTTCCCTATTCTTAGTCAACCTTAATCATCCGGCTGCACAGGAAAATAAAGCAAAGACTGAAAGTGTACAATTCACTGATGCTCAAAAATCGGAAATCGCTAAGATCCAAAAACAAATACTTGCTGACAAAAAGATATTGATCGAAAAATATGTTGAGTATGGCGCGCTTTCGAAAGAAGAAGCCGATAAAATGGTTTCACATTTTGAAAAACATTATAAAATGATGGAAGAACATAATTTCCAAATACCGCCGCACCGTCCGCATACAGGACATATGCATAAGTAATTGTAAGTTTTTGCCGATATATCCAGATAATCCGACCTGATAAAAAGGCCGGATTATTTTCATTTCTTTCGTCCTTGATAAATAAACATGACGCGTTTACCATTTACTAAAGGATTTTATTTCTCTTTAGCGAAATACATAACTATGAGAAATGAAAGGGTGAAAAGGATGAACAAAATAGGTATAACAGCAAGAGACTTATTTCACTTGAAATCAGTAACCGATCCTAAGCTATCACCGGATGGCAGCATGGCGGTTTATGTCCAAACCAGAATAGATGAAAAAACGGAAAAATACATTTCCAATCTGTTTATGTTCAGCCTGATTACGAATGAAACAAAGCAATGGACGTTTGGGGATAATCGTGATACATCACCAGCCTGGTCCCCCGACGGCAAGCATATCGCCTTTATATCAGATAGATCAGGAAAAAAACAAGTCCACATTATCGGGAGCATTGGCGGGGAAGCTCGCCAGCTCACCCATTTCGTCAACGGCGCATCAAAGCCAATTTGGTCCCCTTGTTCCACCAAGTTACTGCTTTCTACCGGGTTAAAGGAAGGCGAAAACCTTAATACGGTAAATGAAAATGATCTATCCAAAGAAGTTAATAGGTATGACCGGATCAAGTACAAATGGGATGGGAGAGGCTATTTTGATCAGTTATATCAGCAGCTTGTAATAGCGGACATTTTTAAGGGAGAATTCACATTGCTGACGGAAAACAATATTGATCATCTTCCGAATGCGTGGTCTCCAGACGGACAACGTATTGCATTCATAAGCGGAGATGCAGAAAGAAGTGATGATGAACTTTTTTCAGATATTTTCATCATGGATCTTGATACGACATCTTTAGAGAAAATTACGGATAGTACAGGTTTCTTTAGAGATCCTAAATGGTCTCCAAATGGCGAATATCTATCTTTCATAGGCCATAATAAAGAATTTGCCGGTGCGACCTTTTCAAATATCTGGTTATATTCCATCATGGACCAAACGACTAAGTGTTTGACCGACGGATGGGACGTGCAAATTGGAGATTCCGCAATAGGGGATTTCCAAATCGGAGCCGTCGACCCAGGTATTTTGTGGACAAACGATAGCCAAGGTTTTTACTTTTTAATAAGTGATTATGGTAATACCGGAGTATATTATGGTTCCATTGAAGGAGCCATGTATCCATCAATCCTTGACCCGCAGCATATATACGGCCTGACTATAGATCCCGAAAGCCACCGTGCTGTCGTGGCCATCAGTACACCTGTTCATCCTGGCGATCTCTTTGCTTATAACCTTACCAATGGTGATAAGGAACAAATCAGTTTTGTTAATGAGGAGTTTTTGAAGGATAAACATTTGTCCATGGCTGAACCCATTACTTTTCCATCAGTCGATGGGCTTACCATTCACGGCTGGATCATGAGACCGAACGGTTTTAATGGTAGTCAAAAATATCCGCTCATTTTAGAAATCCATGGCGGACCGCATATGATGTATGCTAATACCTATGTTCATGAATTCCAGACCTTGGCTAATGAAGGGTATACTGTATTGTTCACTAACCCGCGAGGGAGTGTAGGATATGGCCAGGACTTTGTAAACGCCTGCCGTGGCGACTATGGAGGCATGGATTATAAGGACTTAATGGCTGGAGTCGATCACGTTCTAGCTACGTATGATTTTATAGACGATGAAGAGTTAGGGGTATCCGGAGGAAGTTATGGAGGATTCATGGTAAATTGGATCATCGGACATACCAACCGCTTCAAGGCGGCTGTTTCTCAGCGTTGTATCAGTAACTGGCTAAGTTTTTATGGGGTCAGCGACATTGGCTATTATTTTACAGAATGGGAAGTTGGCGGCGATATCATTAACTCTGCTGAAAAACTATGGCAGCACTCTCCATTAAAATATGTTTCCACTGTGGATACACCTTTACTTTTACTTCACGGAGAAAAGGACTTCCGCTGTCCCATTGAACAGAGCGAGCAATTTTTTGTCGCTTTAAAACGGCAAAATAAAGAAGCCATACTTGTTTCATTCCCAAATGAAACTCATGAGGTATCGCGAAGCGGATCCCCAAAAATGCGCCTGCAACATGTTGAGGAAATCAAGGACTGGTTCAATAAGTATCTTTAAAAATCAAAACTCTGTTAGCAGCAGCTAACAGAGTTTTGATTTTTAGTGCTGAATTTGATCTCTGTCTTCGGAAATTGAACTTAAAGCATCTCCAGCCATTGAATTTGTCTGTTGGTGTACAGCAAGATCACCTAATGCCACGACACCGACCAGCTTTTCATTCTCAATGATAGGGAGCCTTCTGATTTGTTCGGTAGCCATTAACTCCTCAGCTTCCTCCACTGACATATCAGGCGTACCTGTTACAAGATTGGTGGAGATAACATCGGTAATTCTAGTCGAATTTGGCTTTTTCTCGGCAACACAGCGAATGACGATATCCCTGTCTGTAATGACACCGATTAAATGGTTATTCTCCAATACAGGAATGACACCAACATCACCATTCTTCATTTTGACTGCTGCTTCATATATATTATCCTCCGCAGTGCAACAGTCAACGTCTGTTGTCATGATATCTCTTAAATTAGTCACAGAAATCCCTCCATTTTTCATAAGTTGCTTGTTTATTTTTGACTTTTGTAGAGAAATTATTCATTAAACACGGTCACCCTTCAATCCACATATTTCCCATGATCCGGTTTAGCTAATGAATCGAATTCCTTTGCAAGCTTCGCTAAACCCATTTCCAGTTCTTTCCCTTCAACAGGATACCCGTGCCCCGTTATGGCAACAGCAGGCTTCAGACTTTCCAATAGACGTACCGATTCTTTGGCAGCCTCCCAATCGGTTGTTAAATACCGAGGCGGTCCTGCTATTTCTTTCTCCTGAGTGATAACCTTGTATAGGGAATCTTGCCTGACATTCACAAAAGCATCTCCAGCAATCAAACTCCGGTCACTTTCACGGAAAAGTGAAATATGTCCTTTCGAATGGCCTGGGGTGTGAATCCATTTCCAATCACGAAGCCCGGGAACACTATGATCATCAGGCAATGGCTGAACTTTTTCATCAAGGTTGATTCCCTCATTCGGAAATATCGATGAGATTTTGGCGACCATCCCCCCTTCAACAGTTGGATCCGGTTCGGGATAATTTTCCTGTCCCGTTAAATAAGGCATTTCTTTAATATGGGCATAAACAGGAGCCTCCCAATACTCCATTAACTCAATAAGTGCACCAACGTGATCGAAATGTCCATGTGTCAAGATAATTGCAGCAGGTGGTTTTTGCGGTCCGTATATTTCTTCAGCAGTATTCTTTATTGCCTCTGCTGAACGTGGCATCCCTGCATCTATTAATACCCATTTATCATCCTTGGGTGACCCTACAAAAATTACATTAACGATTTGGACGGACAGACAATATATATCCTCATTTATAATCTGTATATCTCCACTGGAAACTGAAGTCATTGGCATGAATTTTTCATTCAAATGATGATCATCCATTTATAATCCTCCTATTTTGAACATACTTTTTTATAAAGGATACCCTGTACGAGAAAATAAAAAACAACCTATAATTTTTATAGGCTGTTCAGACTGCAGGCAAATTCGAAAGCGAGCCTACAATTTTTTTTAAAAAGGTGGAGTTGATTTCAGAAATCCGCTCCCTTTCCGCCGACTGTTTGCCAATCGACTCGCCGTAAGCATCTTTGGACTGACTAGACAGTTAAACCGATTCTTTTTTTAAAAATCATGGTTCAGGGCGCAGCACTTCCGAATTAATTATATCAACAAACAGAAGCAACTTATAATTTATATAGGCTGTTTCTCAGTATACATCCCTCCGGGTAAATACTGTAAAAGATACAATTAAAGCAAGCGCCCACCAAACGAGCAGAGTAATGACGGAGGATAATAAAGTCATCCCTTCTATTGGCGGAGCCGTTCCGCTAATATAAGCGGTCAATTTCAAATTCACCATAAAGAAATATTTCGCTGATTCCCATGATGAAACCATATTGTTCAATATAGCCCCGGAAATCAATGCAGCCAGCATGATACCCATGCCTGCAGGGGTGCTTCTCACCAGTACCGAAAGCATGAAAGAAAGGGTCCCTACAACAACCGCCACCAGCCAGACAAGTCCCAAATCCATCAATAGGAATTTCCATTGTTCCACTAGCCTTACTTGACTGACATCCACGTCAGCCCCCTTCAATTCAAATCCGGTTATTACAGGGGCTCCCCAACCTTGATATCCGAAAACGATACCCGATAATAGGTAAGACAATAAGGCTGTCACCGCCACGATAATCGAAACCGATAATAATAATGTTACATATTTGCTCAATAAGATTTTCCAGCGCTCCACTGGCCGTGTCAGTAAAAGCTTGATTGTCCCTTGACTATTTTCGGAAGAAACCATATCACTAGCCACAATCATGATTAACAGCGGAATGAACAAATCGATTGCATTTTCCAAAAACATGCGTGTAAAAGTAGCTGCGCCTGGTTCTGAGGGATTGATATCATGATCGAGATAATATTGCTGCTGCTTCAGACTAACTTGCAGCTGTTCACGCCATTCATCGAGCATCCTATTGGAGCCCAATCGATTTTGAGTATCAATGATTTGCTGCTGAAGAGCTGCACGCCAATCATCAGTTCCCAACTTCTCCCGCTGCTCTTCCACTTGTTTGTATTGGGCATATGTAAACATCAGGACTAAAATTCCAACGATAAGACCGATTATGATTAACCGTTTCTTTGCCAGCAACTTCATCATTTCATTTTGGACCAAGTTATTCAATGCCCGCACCTCCCCCCGTAACTTGCAAAAACAATTCTTCCAATCCCGGGAGCTTTCGATTCATTTCATGCACCCTTACGCCTGCTTGGTTAAGAGCAGCATTCCATTCAGGTGTCTTGAGTTCATCATAGGCTGTAATGATATATTTTTGATCTAAGGTGATTTCGGTGAAGCTGCTAAGTATTTCCGCGCCCTTTTGAATAGGTTCCACCCGCCAAAATATCCGCTCCTGCGTGGATAATAAGTTCTCCACTGTATCCGTTTTAATAATTTCCCCACCTTTAATGATTGCGACTCGGTCACAAAGTTGCTGGATTTCACCTAACAAGTGTGAGGAAACTAGAACGCTCATACCATCTTCTTCAGCCAACTTTCTGATGAATTGCCGCATTTCACGGATTCCGGCAGGATCTAGCCCGTTAGTCGGTTCATCCAAAATCAATAGTTTAGGGCTATTCAGCATGGCCTGCGCGATTCCTAAACGCTGTCTCATTCCTAATGAATAAGTCTTCACTTTATCGTGAATTCTCGCTTGCAAACCGACGAGTTCAACAACCTCGTCCATTCTTGTTTCATCAACATCAGGTAACATTCTTGCAAAGTGGAGCAAATTATCCCACCCACTCAAAAATGGATATAACTCTGGATTTTCAACGATGCAGCCCATTTGCTTCATAGCCTTTGTAAAGTCCTGACGAACATCATACCCGCATATATGGATGGAACCCGAGGTCGGCTTAATCAAACCGACCAACATGCGGATCGTCGTCGTCTTGCCTGCTCCATTCGGTCCTAAAAAGCCGAAAACTTCCCCTTCATTCAGCTCAAAATCAATTCCTTTAATAATTTCCCTTTTGCCAATCCTTTTTTTCAAGTCCCTGACGGACAATGTCACCTTTTTCATCGTTCCACATCCTCCCATTTTATTAAAGGAGCAACTCTATCAGCAATTAAACGATATCCCTTCTTATTAGGGTGAAATTTATCTGAATACAAATACTCATTTACCGACAATTGAAATAAATCAAAAGTTGGAACGAAAATGGCATTTTCATAAAGAGCCACGACTTCCGCCGTTTCATTATTCCAGTCCCGTACAATGCGGTTCGTATCAAAGTCTTCATCCAAATCTATAAACGGATTATACAGCCCAAGCAACAAAATGGTAGCTGTATCATTGACTTTATTGATATCTTTAAAAATTTCATGTAAATTTCCCAAGAAATTCTTTTGGGATACCGTAATAGCTTCACGATCATATTCAAGCAGGGTCCTGCCTTTTTGAAATAAATCGTTACCCCCGATTGTAACTAAAATAACATCAGCAGCCTGGATTTGGCGCTTCACTTCCGGTTGTCTAACTTGCTGTACCAATTCTTTAGACACTTGTCCATTAATTCCCAGGTTATGAATGATTGGTTTTCTATTGTACTCACTCTTTAAATCTTCAATAACAAGTCCAACGTAACCTTTCCCTGTTTCATCACCTGTGCCGCGGGTCAATGAATCGCCTATCGCAACTACCGTAAAATCATCGGGAAAATCATTTTTTTTAATGGCGGTTTCTTCAATCACTTCCTTATCGGAAGTTCCCTTTCCATAATGGTCCAAAATCGCCCATCCAAGACAAAATAAAAAAAACAGGCCGATAAAAGCTGATGCGATGGTAATGGCCAACACTTTTGGTTTGCTCAAAAACACTCACCCTTCCATTCATTCTCTATCTTCCATTAAATCATATTATTTCCAAAAATAAAAAACTGATTGTTTTGGTTAAAATTCCCAATACAAAAAAGCATATCTTTTATAAACTTACCGCGGAATGGGATTACAAAAGGGGTTCTCTCTAAATTTTAAACAAAGTTGATTGGAACATTCGAGATTTCTGAGGAAAAAGCGTGTCCAAGGTAGACCTGGCAGGCTAAAGAACAGCGGAAAGCGAGTGCCTTTCATTCCAATCAACGTGTAAATTATACAAACCCTTATAAAATTGGAGACAAATACATTTTCACCGAGTTTGTCTACTGAGGAATTTTACTGAACCCCTGCGCCCTTTCAAAGTATGTTCATTCTGCTTGATCATTTAGCCTACGTTCTCTCAAATTTGTAAATAGAATAGAGAAAGACCTCTTCACCATGATAGACAAAGAGGTCCCTCGCTTTATTTTCCTTCATTTTTCTATTATACCTATGGGTCTCCCCATAACTTTTAATTTTTTTTCATACCACATGAGCCATATTGTAAGCAGCATTCCGATCAGCGTGAGTAAACCATAAAATAAATAGACCGGATATATTCCTGATTTATCCAAGATTATTCCGCCGCTAAAGGTACTGAACCAGTTACCCAATCCATTGCCTATGGCGGAATAAAGCGTTATTGCCGTTACTGTTATACGTACAGGGACAACTTCCCTGATATATTGTAAAGCTGCAGGAATGAATAAGCCAAGTGAAAACCCTTGAATGATCGAAGACACATATACGGTAGCCAAACTTGGTTCGGTGAAGTATAAAACCCAGCGGACCAATGAGGCCGTTCCAGCCAATAAGGTAATTGGCAGCAGGCCTATCTTATGAATCCATGTACCTGCGATTCTCATAAAGGGGATTTCCGATAATACAGCTAAAAGGAACGCAATGCCAATTCCTGTATATGTCCCTCCCCTTGCCTCTACAAACAAACCGTAGTATACGTTATTTGCAAGATTAGGACCAAAAAGCAAGAACGTTATAGCAAGAAAGATAAGAAATCGTTTCATCGTGATCAATTCTTTCATTCCACCGAAAAGCTTCACCTTTTCCCCAGGCGGCTCTTCGGGCAAACGAAGAGCCAGACAAGCCGCGATCAAAAGGCCGAAGAAAAAAGCATAAAATATCACGGAAGGACCCATAAAGGATTCAGATAATTTTCCCATTACAAAAACGGCCACACCGTAACCAAGTGATCCGAATAAACGGATTTTCCCATAATTCGATTTGATTTTCGTTGTATATTGAAGGGTGATGCTATCTGAAACTGGTATTATCGCACTTTGAAAAATAGCCAATGCGACAGCAACGGACACTATAAGTAAATAGTGATCGAACAGCAAGTAACCTAAACCGAATACACCAGCAAGCAACGATGTCATTGCCAGTATTTTTGCCGGTCTCCCGCTCCAATCACATACAATCCCCCACAAAGGTTGAAAAACGATCATCACTATCGGTCCAACGGACATGATCGTACCTATTTCAATACCTGACAAACCTGCCTCATTGGCTAAATAAACGCTTAAAAGCGGTGTTAAACTTCCTACTGCAAAAAATGAAAAAAGGTAAAACACCTTCAAGCTAATGATATTGACTTGCTTTTGTTTTTCCAAATCCAGTTCCCCCATGCAGACATCTTCTACAATGTGTTGATATTTTTTCATTGCTCCCATTAGGCTAAATAGGGAGCACAATTTTAAAGACTGTACCTTTATTGGCCTCGCTCTCGACAAAGACATTACCCAAATGGCTTTCTATGATTTTAAAGCTGATCATTAATCCTAACCCATTACCAGATTTTTTCGTTGTGAAAAATGGTTCTCCCAGTCTCTTAAGCTGCTCTGGCGGAATCCCAATTCCTGTGTCGGTAATGGATATTTGCACTTTATCCTCTTTAATTTCAGTCATGATTTTTATGAACCCACCGTCAGGCATAGCTTCCATACCATTTTTAATGAAGTTCAATATGACTTGTTTTAATCGATTCTCATCACAACGAACGAAGATCTCTTCGTCATTACAATCCGAAAACAGCGTGATGTTCTTCTTCCTGGCTTCAAATTCCGTAAAAGATACAACATTTTGAATGATTGGCACGAGATTCTTCATCTCAAAAGTCAAGGACTGTGGTTTGGCCAATTGTAGGAACTCATCAACTATCTCATTCACACGATTGATTTCTCCCATGATTATTTCCAGATATTCCCGCTTATTTTCGTCCGTTTCATCCAATTGCAAAAATTCCGTATACCCTTTCATGGAGGTCAAGGGATTGCGTATTTCATGTGCCACTCCAGCAGCAAGCTGACCGACAGCAGCTAATTTATCCTGCCGATGGAGCATCTCTTCCGATTGTTTACGCTCGGTTATGTCATATCTAATTGTTAAATACTGAAATGGCTTTCCTTCTTCGCTGAAAAATGGAACGATTGTTGTATCGACCCAATAAAAACTGCCATCTTTCGCCTTGTTTCTAATTTCACCTTTCCAAACTTTGCATTCACGGACGGTCTTCCACATTTTTTCAAAGAATTCCTTTGAGTGGTATCCAGAATTAACGATCTTATGGGTCTGGCCTATCAATTCACCTCTCCCATAACCAGAAACCTCCGAGAACTTTTCATTCACTTCGATAATGATTCCTTTATCATCGGTAATCGCCACAATCAAGGACTGGTTGATTGCATAATGCATATCTTCCAGTTCTTTAATTGACTCCTTTAAAGCATTTTCTGCTTTTTTACGACTGGAAATATCCGAACGGATGGAAATATATTGATATGGCTTACCCTTTTTCATAAAAGGAACGATAGTTGTATCCACCCAATATACATTACCATCTTTAGCCCGATTGCATATTTCACCATGCCATGTTTTCCCTTTGCTGATCGTTAGCCATAAGTCAGTGAAAAATTCTTTCGGATGATGACCAGAATTGATTATGGAATGATTTTTCCCTATTAGTTCATGTTTTTCATATTGTGATATTTCCAGGAATTTTTCGTTTACATATGTAATGATCCCATTTGCATCCGTGATGGCGACGATCGCCGATTGATCTAAAGCATAACGGATATCGCTTACAGTATTATCACTTTTTGCTAACCGCCGGCCCACGATTGTACTTGAAGCTATCAAGCTGGCAAGGATGAATAATGAAACGAAGCATGTAAGATAAAGCATAAATGGAGTGAGTGGAACAAATTCACCCGCTTCATTTTTCGCATTCATCGGTAACACCCTTACAAAAAGATAATAGCCTTCAATGATTGCCCCACTCATCAAAAGAGTACTGACTGGTTTTAGCGAGGATTGACTTAATTTATTAAAATGAAATAAGATGGCAAGTGCTGCTACAAATAAAATAAAGATGCTGAAAAGCGTACTGAAGACCGATAATGGGTTAAAGTTCAAAGAGTGGTTTAATGAAGATGTTCCCATTATATAATTGGATAATATGGCCATCGTAAACATTAAACCGCAAAAAACGATTTGCAGTACTTGTGTTTTATACGAAATGACCAATAACCCAACCCCTGCGAGAGCGATGGCTAATGCTAACGAAAAAATTATTGTAGAAAAGTTGTTTGCTGCCATTCCTGAATTATCGAGGGTGAATATGACAACAAAATTAAGCGTCCAAATAGCCACTCCCATAGAGCAGCTGCTCCCTATATACACAAGGCGTTTATATCTCTTTATCGTCAGTAATGTTGTCAGTAAATCCAACGCCGTATAACAAGCCATTATTATCAAAAGTACTGCAATCATAAAGAGAACAGGATTTGATGCTACAATTGATTGTTCCATTTTTTTACTTGATCACCTCAAACGTTCTATTCTCCTATATTGTAAAGGAAATTCATAGTACCTCAAAGGTTTTTTATTTCCTTATTCCTATTTATTTACACATCGATTCTTTCGGTGCACCCCATATCTCAAGAAAATGCAGGTTTCTTTCATAAATTCAATAAAATTAGAAATACTATTGTTTTGTATGGAGTAGAATAAGAATACATGGTAATGACAAGCATTAACAACCCTGTTTCTTCATTCCAAGACGTTATCAACGATACCAATAATTATTCAGGAATATATGAATCAGAAAGTTAATTTCTTTATTTAATTATACCTATAGGTTTATAATTACATAGAACCTATATAGAGAGAAGGAGTGGGTGGCATGATTATGTCAGACCTGGCAGGTGCAAGTACAACAGAAATTATGCAAAAGAAGACCCAGCATAAAAAATTAACACTGAGACAAATTTTACAGAGAGGTCTATTAATTACAATCGGTGCGGTTTTGATGGCTGTCGGCCTCGAGATTTTTTTAGTGCCGAATAACGTAATCGACGGGGGCATAACGGGTATATCGATTATGTTATCTTACATCACTGGATGGAAGCTCGGAATCTTTCTTTTCATTTTGAATCTTCCTTTCTTTTTTATCGGTTATAAACAAATCGGCAAAACCTTCGCATTATCTACCCTTTATGGAATTTTAATCCTTTCCATTACCACTACATTGCTTCATCATGTACCAGCTTTCACTCAAGATATCCTCCTAGCATCCGCTTTCGGCGGAATGATTCTTGGCATTGGAGTTGGAATGGTCATTCGATATGGCGGCTCATTGGATGGTACAGAAATACTTGCTATACTCGCTAGCAAGAAGCTCCCTTTTTCCGTTGGGGAGATCGTCATGTTTTTCAATTTATTCATCCTGGGAAGTGCGGGCTTCGTATTCTCGTGGGATCGTGCCATGTATTCGATCATAGCTTACTTCGTGGCATATAAAACGATGGATATCGTCATCGCAGGTTTGGACGAATCCAAATTTGTCTGGATTATCAGTGATGAATTTAATGATATCGGTGAAGCCATAATGAATCGCCTTGGACGGGGCGTAACCTTTTTAGCTGGTGAAGGTGCTTATTCCGGTGATGATAAAAAAGTCATCTTTTGTGTAATAAACAGGCTTGAGGAAGCTAAACTTAAAGAGATAGTCAAAAGCTTCGATCCATCTGCATTTCTTGCTGTAGGGGATATCGCGGAAGTCCGAGGCGGCCGATTCAAGAAAAAAGATATCCACTAATCATTCATCTGCTTTTTGCTTCATCAAATTGGCAGAAAGATAAAAAAAGCTGAAGGGAATCCCCTTCAGCTTTTTTTATAGCCTTAATAGTTTCTTGGATTGTTAATTGCTTGAAGCATTCTGGTGCCGGGTTTCATCTCGCTGCTACATAACGGACAAACATGTTCATCATTACTTGTAAAGTTATCGCGAATCCAACCTTTGCAATCTTCTGATGTACATTCCCACACCTTTGTTTCTTCAGGAATGATTTCTTCCGTATTATTTCTTCTATACATATATCTCACTCCTTAGAATTGAATTGACTCCGTCCTGCATAACAGATCACAAGCCATAAAGATAAAAGAAGAATAGATGGCGTTTAATCTAAATTGTGAGTAAATAACCATTCGCAAATCTAAGTATGATTATTGTTCTTTCAACCAAACTTTTTGAATGGTAAGAACTTGAGATTACGGCATGAATTTTTCATATCTCAGTTACCATTATATCATATATATGCTTTATATATTTGAGGAAAGATTCTAAAAAAGAAAGTATTCCCCAAAATGAAACACAGTCCCTGACTTACCCTTCAGATAATCGAGACTGCGCCTGTTTAAGAATCCATTCCATATGGTTCTTCCTGCTCGTTCGTTGAACATTTCAAATCGAAGCGAGCACGAGAGTAATTTTTAATGCCAAAACCTAAAACAATGAAAGCCCTGCCTCTCTCCCATCCATACGGTTCCTAGACCGTGCCTGCGAGAATCAGATAAAAGCTTGTAAGTACATGTTTATTAATTAAAACCGTCCGTAATTCCAATTGGGTAGATTAAATTCCAAAAGACAAATGGTACATAGAAGTAAGTTAATGAAGAACAGAAATGGATCGAGGAAAATACTTGGTGATAACATGTATTTCTTTTTTCTAAATGTGTTTAACTTGTTTCTACTTCATCATGAAAATGATGAAAAATTATTTTATTAATAAAAATGTTACTTTAAATTACCCTCCAGTGCATTCTTTTCATAACACTGAAATCTAATAATATCATACATATCTTTATATGTAAAGCATTAATGCCAGATAAAAAGACTCCTCCATCCTTCCTTCTCAAAATAAAAAATAAAGAGGCTATGATTCACCTCTTTTATTTAAACGCATTATACTCATTTTCAATTTTTGGGAGCTCCCTGATTTCTTCAACCAATTGACTTCCACACATTGGGCAATCATAGTTTTCCGAGGCAAAATCTTTTCTCATCCAACCATTGCAATCCGCTGATCCGCATGCATATACTACCGTATCTTCCATAACTATTTCTGGTTCCTCTGAATTCTTTTTACCAAAATACATGAGCAACCTCCTCTTTTTTATAAAGACTCTGATTAAAGGAGCGAAATTTCACCTTTTTATCATTCCTAGTATACGCATTAAACCAAATTCTTATTTATTCAATGAAGAAATTATCCAAAAAACCTTAACACCTTTCGTTTTCCAGCCCTGCCTTAACCAAGATCGCTTTGATCATAAAGTAGGAAATATGTTCGGGCAGGGCTTCTTTAAGTGGTTTCAATTTTTCTGAATCCAATTGTTTTGCAGTTTCCAAAACAAGATTAAAATCTTTCTCCAAGAAAATCTCATCCCAATTGATATTCAAGTGTTCTTCTGCACACTTTAATAAATGATTTTCAATTGAAATGGCAGACAATCCTCTCAATGTCCCTATTTCCTTGATTGATTTGCCTTCCTGATATAAGCGATAGCTTTCTAAGTGAGATGGTTTAGTAGCTCTCTTTACCGTTTCCTTTGTAACCATAGTATTCGTTTCTAATTCAGGGTGTGCCTGTACATACTGGGAAATCACTTGTAAAAATGCGTCTCCGAAGCGTTCGAATTTCTGCATCCCCACCCCTTTGACTTCCAGGAATTCCTCTTCCGTCCTCGGCAGTTTGACGGCCATATCTTTCAAAGACGCATCGGAAAAAATAATGAATGGGGGTACATTTTCCGTACTTGCCAATTCTTTTCTTAACTGTCTCAACTCTTCAAACAGCCCATGATCAGCACTGATGCTGCTTACTTTTTTTATTTCCTTACGCAGGACTTTTTTCTGTCCCAAAAGCACTTCCCTGCCAGCATTGGTAACTTTAAGAACCGGAAACTGTCCGCCCGTCATTTCGATATACTGTTTTGCTGTCAGGAAATCAATGAAATCACCAACATCCTTCGCAGTTTGATCATTGATGATACCATAGGTTGAAAGCTTCTGGAATCCGAACTCTTCAATTTTCTTATTGCGTGATCCCGTAAGCACTTGGGAAATCATCGTTTTACCGAATCGCTCCCCCATTCGCAACATGCACGAAAGGACCATTTGTGCCTGTGTAGTTACATCAACAGAGTCACGTTTATCTGTACAATTTTCGCAATGACCGCAATCTTCAGGGTTTTCTTCTCCAAAATATCTAAGAATGAAGGCTTGCAAACATCCTTCGGTAAAACAATAATCCTTCATTCTGTTCAATTTCTTCAATTCCTGGGATTGCCACTCCTGAGAGGGATTTGATTGATCAATCAAGAAACGCTGTATCTGCATATCCTGTGGGGAATATAAGAGGATACACTCGCTATCCAAACCATCCCTCCCTGCACGGCCCGCTTCCTGATAATAACTCTCCATGTTCTTTGGAGTTTGGTAATGGATGACGTATCTAACATTCGACTTATCGATTCCCATCCCGAAGGCAGATGTCGCTACCATCAAGGGAACGTCATCACGAATGAATTGATCCTGCTGTTCCGACCGTTCTTTTTCATTCATGCCAGCATGATATCGACCTGTTTTGAATCCGGCTTTAATAAGCTTGGCATACAAGGAATCGACTTCTTTCCTGGTTGCTGCATATATGATACCCGATTCATTTTTGTTTTTCTCCAAATAGCGCATTAAAAACCGACTGCGATTTTCTTCTTTCACAACGGAAAAGAACAGGTTATCTCTGGAAAATCCCGTGGATACTGTATGCTGTACAGATATGCCGAGCGACTGACATATATCATCGGTCACATGCGGTGTGGCAGTTGCCGTTAAAGCCAGTACAGTCGGAGCGGATGGCATGTTTTTCAATAAGGTTTTGATTTTTAGGTAGCTTGGCCTGAAGTCATGTCCCCATTGAGATATACAGTGGGCCTCATCAATGGCAACCATAGAAATTTCCACATTAAATAGATCCTGTTGAAATGCAGGATTTTCCAAACGTTCAGGTGCAACATAAACCAGCTTATATCTACCGTGCTTAATATCGTTCATTCTATTGGATGATTCTAACCCAGAAATGGAGCTATTAAGAAACGTGGCATCAATCCCATTTTGTTCGAGGGCATCTACTTGGTCCTTCATCAAGGAAATTAGTGGGGATATAACGAGTGTTACACCTGGCAACAGAAGGGCTGGAATTTGGTAACATATTGATTTACCTCCGCCGGTAGGCATGATTCCCGCTGTGTTTATTCCTCCCAACACCTGTTCGATAATCTGTTCCTGACCTTTTCGGAATGACTCATAACCAAAGTATTCTTGTAAATATTCACGTGCTTTTTCCATCAATTTACTATTCCTCCTATTTAACTTCTAAGGATTTATAAGGATCTATTTCTTCTATTGTACCTGCTTTTCCCAACAACCTAAAGGACAAAAAAGCAGACACAATATGTCTGTGTCTGCTTTTTCAATATATAAACATGTTTTGCATGGCTAAATTAATTCAGGATTTGCACTTTAACGTTTTTAACGCCCCAATTCACGGCATCCTGTTCGTTTGGAACAAATATGTCCACTCTATTCCCTTTGATGGCACTGCCTGTATCGGCTGCCGTTGCATAGCCATAACCTTCAACATAAACCTTTGATCCTAGCGGAATGACTGATGGGTCCACAGCAATCACCTTTGCATCAGGATTAGCTTTCAAGTCCACTCCTGTTGCTGTTGTTCCGCTGCAGCCTTGACAATCAGCCGTATAGGCAGTTGCACTAACAGTAATCTCTTTTCCAGATTCTGCTTGATCTTGGGATTCATTGTTTGAATCTGCTGGTTCCGATTGTTCAACCGGCTTTGTTTGTTCTGCTGGCTTAGTTTGTTCAGCTGGTTCGGATTGCTCTGCTTGTGCAGCTTGCCCAGATTTCTGTGCAGGCCCTACGCTTGCAGCTTCGACTTTGTTAGCTGCCGGTTTAATGACAATTTCTTGACCAGGATGGATTGTATCTGAACTTAAACCGTTCCAAGATTTAATATCATTTACCCCTACATCATATTTGTGTGCAATTCCCGATAATGTGTCCCCTGACTTTACTTTATAATGCTCTTCTTGAGAAATATGTATGGTTTCTCCGGCATAAATCGCGTCTGAAGACAAATCGTTCCAAGACTTAATATCTTCTACTGATACTTTATATGTTTGAGATATCCCCCATAATGTGTCTCCATCTTTCACTTTGACATCTTCTGCTTGTACCGGAATTGTAAATGCACCGGATATAGCAGCCGCTGCCGCTAACGATAAGATTGATTTTTTCATATGTTGTTACCTCCTTGTGAGCTGCTTTATAAGCTACGAGTTAAATCTTAACATAGTTTTTTTCTATACAAAGAACAAACAGATAAAGAATAGATGACAAACATCACAGTAAGATAACGGGACTATAACAAGATTTTATAATATTCTGAAAAAATATCATTTTTCATTTAATTCCCTTTCCAGGCCACAGCAGTCATATTCTACATTACCGAGGCATAAAAATTAGAGGCTATATCTTTACAAAGGAGGTATTTTTTGTGACTCGCGAAAAGACTTTTACCCTAGTTAAGTCATATAAACCTTTCCATAGTAAATTCGATCCGTGTCCGCCTATTGGGAGAAAGTATTACAGGACACCTCCTAATTTGTATATTAATTTTCAACCGCCCAATATGGAGCAGTTCACTCCGGAAGAAGCTTTGAAATACGGTACACTTTGGAAATTCTTTTATGATTTTTATGATAATCCATATCGGGAAAGGGAGACGTAAATGAATAAGAAACTGGATGATGAATATTATCAGTTGCTTGAACAAATACAGGCTGCCGATTTCGTACTTGTCGAGTTGACTCTTTATTTGGATACACACCCTAACGACCAGCAGGCTTTACAGCAATTCAATCAATTTCATGAATACTCCCAACAACTGAAATCGGTTTTTGAGCCTAAATATGGTCCATTATTGGGATTTGGGAACAGTCCAGGCGGTGAAAATAAATGGGAATGGGGCCAAGGCCCTTGGCCATGGCAGGTATAAGGAGAGATGAGCTATGTGGGTTTATGAAAAGAAGCTGCAATATCCAGTTAAAGTAAGAGACTGTAATCCCCGATTGGCTAAATATTTAATAGAACAATATGGCGGTGCTGATGGTGAGTTGGCTGCAGCACTCCGTTACTTAAATCAACGATATACAATTCCGGATAAAGTCATTGGCCTGCTTACGGATATCGGAACGGAAGAATTTGCCCATCTCGAAATGATCGCCACGATGATTTATAAGCTTACAAAAGATGCCACACCTCAGCAGATGGCCGCCGCAGGGCTAGGGGACCATTATGCCAATCATGATAGCGCCCTTTTCTATCATGACGCAGCAGGAAATCCATTTACTGCCACATATATCCAAGCCAAAGGCGATCCGATTGCAGATTTATATGAAGACATCGCCGCTGAAGAGAAGGCCAGAGCAACCTACCAGTGGTTAATTGACATCTCGGATGATCCTGATATCAATGATTCACTCAGGTTTTTACGCGAGAGGGAAATTATCCATTCGATGAGGTTCAGGGAAGCTGTGGAGATTTTAAAAGAAGAAAAAGGTAAAAAGAAGTTCTTTTAATGAAATTCACAATAAAAAAGCAGCGGATAAATCCGCTGCCTTTTTCATTTACGGTCTGAAGAATATGTCCATCCATCTTCCTGGTAAATCTTTTCTTCCTTCATCAGTTTGCCGAGAGCACGCTTGAACGCTCCCTTGCTCAAACCGAAGTGAAACTTGATATCATCTGGTGGCGTTTTGTCACCATAAGGCATTGCACCGCCGCGATTCATTAAATAAGTGAAAATGACATCAGCATCTTCCCCCATTAAATCTTGTTTAAAGGGGATTAAAGAAACGTTAAGCGTTCCATCTTCTTTACTATCAATGACACGCCCTTCAACTAATTCACCAAGACGGGGCTCCTCCTTGCGTTCACTTTCGTGAATGAAACAGCGGTACCCTTCTTCTGAAATAAAGAATGATCCAACCATAAGCAAACGATAGACATTTCCCTTAATACTGGTGTTACGAATCCCTTTTAATGGAGCTGTTACTGCAATCTCCTGAATGACATCTTCTGTTGCAAGTTTACCAAACAGGCGATCATGACGATCTGTCTTCAGGGATACATATAGACGATCACCAACCTCAGGCCATAATCGATCTATATTCGGAAGGTCATCCAGGGATACAAGAATATCTTTCGAAAGACCGATGTCAACAAAAACACCAAGTTTCCTTTTCACATTGACAACTTCCGCCCAGCCATACTGATCAATCTGAATTTCGGGTATCTTCATTGTCGCTGTTAGCCTTGCTTGTTTGTCATGGTAGATGAACACAGTTACTTCATCGCCAATCTCAAGTTCCGTTCCTTCATTCATTTCATTATGATGAAGTAAGACATCTTCTGAACCATCCGTTAAAAACCATCCGAAATCAGCCTTACGTTCCACTTCTAACTCTACAGCCATGCCGGCCTGAATTTTTTGCATGAATAAAAATCCTCCTGTAACTTACCTTTACCTACAATTGTACCCAATTATTTATTTTTCCAACATATTTGAATTTATCATTTTTTTGATGTTCTGTATACCTATTACGGTTTTTTATTTTTTAACCCTTGTTTTCTCCATGAAATGCCTGCGGGATTAATATCTGCCCTTGTTTACCGTTACTTAACAAGGTATGCATGATCACTTTGGATAATTGGCTCGGTTTATAAGGTTTAACTAAATAATCCTTAGCTCCCAAGGAAATCCCCTTCTCCCTTTCCAAGTGCAGTCGAAACAAAAACGGGACTCATTCAAATCAGAGGATCCTTTTAATTCCCTCAGGATCGCCCAGCCGTCCATCTCCCACTCTTCAAGAAGGATATCCAGCACAATGGCATCCGGAGGTGAGGATTTCAGCTTTTGAAAAGCCTTTCTACCACTTTTGAAATAGCTGACATGGAAACCACTGTCCATCAATTCATATTTTAGCAGTTCCGCTAAGTTCATATCATCTTCAATGACCATACTTTCATGGCTCAGTATTCTTGACTGTCCTTCATTGTTAAGCCCCACTTCTTTTAGAGGGGAACTCTAGGTAAAACCGAGGACGCTTGCAAGGGGTGTCCTTAATTCATGACTAACTGTACTGACAAATTCGGACTTCATTTGATCCACTTCATATTCTTTTGTGATATCACAATATACCAAAATTGTGCCATATCCTTCTCGAGATAATGCAGTGTCTCAAAATAAACCTTTATGACCTGATTCGTCTTTTCCTTTTTGAATGTAAAACTTCGTCCTTCATAATTTACTCCTTCCAGATTATCAATCGCTTCATCCATTGCATGTAAAAACCTCTCCCCCTCCATTTGTACAGCATTTTCAGCACTCCACGTATCCCATGGCAAGTCCATTATTTGATCAGAAAAAGAATCAGGACGATCAAAAGGGCAGTCTATAAATAGTTATTGCCATCTTGCACAATTTATTTAGAATTTGTCATAAAGTTTTGCTTTTATCCCTGACTAATCTTCTAAAACCCGCGATTTTAAACTCTAGTATTTCGGTGATATAATTTAATGATCAACTGAAAGGAAAAAGAAATCATTCATGACAAAAAAATTATATTACACGTCCACCAAGACCTCCCAATGGGATACCGAAATTCGGGAGACCATTGTAGAAAATGGCTTTTACTATATCACTCTTGAAGAAACCGCTTTTTATCCCGAAGGCGGCGGTCAGCCGGCAGATACTGGTAAAATAGAAGGAATCACCGTTCTTGACGTTATAAAAGACAATGATGGAAAAATTCTTCATAAGATGGAGAAACGGCCAGATTCAGAGATCGTCCACTGTGAACTTGATTGGCCCCGCCGCTTCGATCATATGCAACAGCATAGCGGCCAGCATCTACTCTCTGCTGTCTGCAGGGAACTGTTTGACTCTAATACTGTCAGCTTTCACCTTGGAAAGGAATATTTAACGATCGATATAATGGCAGGATTTCAATGGACTGAGGTACATACGGCTGCTGCTGAAAAGCTAGTTAATCAATATATCATCGAGAATCGCGAATTACTTATCTATTACGTGACAAACGAGCAACTACAGACACTTCCTGTCGTCAAAATGCCTAAAGTGTCTGAAAATATCCGTATTGTTGAGATAGAAGGAATTGAATATAACCCTTGCGGTGGAACTCATGTAGAGCGTACCGGTGAGATTGGGTTAATAAAAATTTTCAAAGCGGAGAAGCAGAAAGAGCTTACCCGTCTCTACTTTAAGTGCGGCTTCAGGGCATTGAATGATTATTCCGAAAGTCTAGGAATTCTTTCTGCATTATCGACTAAATTCAATACCGGACGTACAGAGATCCTGAATAGGGTGGAGAAACTTGAAAATGACTATAAGCAGCTGCTATCGGCAAATGAAAACTTAAAACTTGAAAATGCAAATTTTCGTGCTGACTCCCTGCTTGCAGAAAATGGAGGGGGATTCATTTCTCATATTTTCGAAGATAGCTCAATGAAAGAACTGCTTTACCTTGCAGGTACGATTGTAAAAAAAGAAAAGGTTACTGTATTATTAGCATCACGTAAGGAGCAAAAGGTCATCCTCTCGCACAGCGGGGACAGTCCCTTTAATTGCGGACAATATTTCAAAGCGGAACTGGGCTCCTATAATGGAAAAGGCGGAGGGAACGGACGTACTGCACAAGCAGGCTTTGCATCACAAAATGACTTAATTGCATTTTATCAATACTCAGTAGAAAAATTAGGTCAAAATCCTCGTGCATAAAACCGATCCGTAATGGATGGCATACGTGATGATCATGTAAATCATTAACTCTCAAAATCAGAAAAGAGAGGACAGATTACGTCCTCTCTCTTTTTATTCTTCTATTTTCAATTTCCCTAAACCCTGTTCTTCAATATGAAGATGATATTTTTCCTCGAGCTCCATGATACGTTTAAACGCTTCCTCCTGATTGTATTCATGGTTTTCCGACTCCAAGGCGAACTCTTTCCTAGCCAAATGGTAGGCAAGCTTATCCCTGAACACTCCATCTTCATACTCATTTATGACTGTATGAAGTTGATCCTCCACTTCCCTGCTCAGATCATACATTTCGTAATCCTTTATAAACTGTACTCCTTCCATGCCGAAATCTTTCGCAAAGGAATTGATATACTGTTCCATTTCACTGAATTCTTTATTATCTTCAGTATCGGAAGCAACCCAATATCCGTACTGAACCATTTTGAATAATGTTTCATACTGTTTCTTGGTAAAATTGATTTTCATTGACGATACTCCTTTTCCGGTTTCCTTACAACAAAAAGAATAAACCGCAATGGAATAAAAGTCCAATGCGGTTCATTCTCAATCCAATATTTCGGTTACAGAAAAATATGCTGCTTTATCCGTATCTACGACATAATGGCAATCGCCTTTAACTAAATTATAATAACGGTGCTTTTGAATATTTGAAATCATTTGAGTTGAATCATCGCCTTCAACCTCATGCTCTAGTTCTTTGCCGCCCGGAAAATAAAAACCAACTTTCAATTTCATCTTTCTCATCCTTCCCTTCATCTGGTTGATCACTCTTTTATTTCTTATCCTTTCTCAAGCAGTTATAAACATAAATAAAATGCTAATTCACTTTTTCCATGATATTCTAGGGGGAAATATGAAAATCTGAAGGTGTTTTTATGAAGATAAGGAAAGCCATAGAAGAAGATGTAGATGGAATAGCAATTGTACATATAAACAGCTGGAAAACAACTTATAAAGGAATCCTTCCGGATCAATATTTGTCTTCCATGAATCTGGAAGCCAAAAAGAAAAACTGGCTAAGGAATTTAAAAATGCTGCATAATTCTACCTTTGTTGCGGAAAACGCCAATGGGGAAATCATCGGTTTCGCTGCCGGGGGACCAGAACAAACGAATGATCCGCATTTTCAAGGTGAAGTATATGCCATTTATTTTTTAAAAGAATATCAACAACAGGGACTTGGACGAAAAATGATAAAAGCGGTCATACATGAGCTTATGAAAATGGAACATAAGAATTTAATAATCTGGGCATTAAAGGATAACCCATCATGCGGTTTTTACAAAGCACTTGGAGGTCAAGTGATAGCTGAAAAAACCGTTAAAATGGCAGGCGTCGAGCTTATCGAAGTCGGTTTCGGATGGGAAGATATTCAGGATATCCTTTTGCATCTATGAGCATTTCACGAGGAGGTGGTGGCATTCCACCCTCCCCCTTTCATGTCTCAATAAGGAAAGCATTTTTCTCTTTACCTAAAAAATATAGCCTGTGCAATGGCCTTGTCATTGTTACGTACAGCAATTTGATATCAAGTTCGTTTTCGTGGCAATACGCTTCTTCGAGGGATATTGCAAATACGACATCGAATTCGAGACCTTTGGCTTGATAGGAAGGAACAATCAATGTTTTATCTTTAGGGATGTTTCCCGCTTCATCTATTAAATGAAAGCCTTGATGGAATTCACTTAGTTTCTCATTTGCCAGCTTGCAATCTTTCATCGTTTTGGCAATAACGGCAAACGTTTTAAAACCTTCTCCTTTAAGGGTTGCGATCAGCTCGATCAGTTCTTCTTCCCAACCTTCCTTTTCAATGTAAATGAATTCTGGATCCTTGCCATGCCGGACCACGGGTTCAACTTCCGGGAAATCGTATGTTAACAACTGAAGTATTTCATTAGCTTGTTTCATAATTTCAACAGTTGTTCTGTAGCTTTTTTGTAATTCAGTATACGTCGCCCGAGGGAAAATACGACTGTGAACCTCTTCCCATGTTTGAAGTCCGCGGTATGAATGGATGCCTTGTGCAAGGTCGCCTACAAGTGTGAACATATCGGTATCCACTGCCGTCTTTAGGGCCTGTAACTGCATGAAGCTATAATCCTGTGCCTCATCAATGACAACATTTTTTGCTTTGTTTTCTTTATCGACACCGAAAAGCCGCTCCTGAAGATATAATAGTGCTCCTAAGTCCTCTATCTCATAACTATTAGCAGAAAATAATTTATGATTGTACTCACATAAAACCCTGGCATCTTCAACAGTAAGCTTACCGTTGCTGTATGAGGCGAGGCGCTCTGGATCTTGGTATAATTCCTTATAGTACTTCAGGAGATCTTTACTTTTGAATTGCTTAAAATACGCTTTTACAGAAGAACGGATCGCCTTTTGGATCTGTCCTATCCTTTCCTCTTTTTTATCGAGGCATTTTGTAACAAATTCCTTGCGTATGACTGGATCGATATTCTTATAGAGCGCCTTCTCGATTTTGGCATCATAAAGATCAACAACACGTTCAAGCATTGTTTTCTTTTTTAATTTCACTTCATTTTGTAAAATGGCCTTCAGTTTGTCCAGCCTGCTGTATAACGGTAAATACCAATAATCCTCTTCCAATAATCTAATGAACTTCTTAGCGGAATAGATGCGATATTTATCACAATAAAAATCAGCATCCGGATGAAACCCACTGAAAATATCCTTTATATATTCGTCCAATATATATTTAAAGGCAGGGGATCCTTTCAGACCTGATATCCAGACGGCTGAATTAATTTCTTCATCATCTTTTTCCAGCAATCGCGTTAATTTATCATCCGCTATAAGCTTCACTTGCTTTCCTATCGCTGCCTGAACATATTCGGAAAACGTGAATTGTTTTACCTTTTCGACACCCAATTCAGGTAAAGCTTCAGATATGTAATCAATGAATACCCGGCTCGGAGCAAGAATCATTAATTGTCGCGGATCGAACAAGTCCTTATAGTGGTAAATGAAATAAGAGATCCTATGTAAAGCGATTGTGGTTTTACCGCTGCCCGCTGCGCCCTGGACAATGATAGGTTTATTCAAATCTGCCCGAATGATTTTATTCTGTTCTTCCTGGATCGTGGTGATGATATCCGTCAATCGATTGCTGGAACTCTTGGAAAGGGATTCCTGCAACAATTCATCCGTTGTTGTCAAATCAATGTCCCTTATCTCCTCCAAGACACCTTCTTCTATCATTAGCTGTCTTTTTAAAGTGATGTTCCCGCTGAATGTCTCCCCTTCCGCTTCATATTCTATTTCACCAATCCGTCCCTCATAATACAGATTTGCAATCGGTGAACGCCAATCGACGATGATCTGTTCCTGGCTTTCCCTCTGATAAAGAGATGCTTTTCCGAAATAAAGGACTTCGCCTCTCTCCCCATCATTCCTTTCAAAATCCACTCTTGCAAAGTAAGGTTTTTTACTTGCTTTGCGTAAACTTTCAAGTTCGGTTTTGGACATCTCAAAAAAGTTGGCCGTGGTCAGCAGCTGTGAATATAACGCTGATTCAGACCAATCGGCATCGCCAAAGGCTTCTTGCATATTCCGCTGAAATTGATCTTTGCTTGTTTCAGATGTTTTGATGACTACATCGATATAACGTTTTGTAAAATCCAGCCGCTGTCGTTCCTGTTCAAAATCAGGATGATTACCCAATGAAATCACTCCCCTTCCTTGTATATTGATCAAACTTATTAAAATGCCGATGCTAAGACGAAATGGACATTTATACTATCAGAAAAGCCAATGGTTGACAAATCTGGAGACATAGAATTATATAGTTGTAATGTACCTTCCCTGATATTTCATATAATTCGAAGAATACACGATATATTCCAGATTGGATTTAGCTTTGGTATGTTGACTTATGCTGAGACCTTCATGGATATGCCTTTCTTCTGTAATTGTCATCAACTCTTAACATAAATAACGCAACTTTAATGTTTTATCGGAAACTGACATTATATACTTAAATGACAATTACATAACTTTTTTAAGAAAGCGGGTCCTGTCATGGAAATAAATCAAAAACAACCAATGCTATCCCCTAAATTAATCCATGAACTTGAAATCTTATCATCCAAAACACAAATGCCTATTTCTGAATTACTGGAAATATCCGTAATTTCACTGCTGGAAAAAGTGAATGATACAAAAGAACTTAATGTTGGACTTAATAATAAAGAAATGATTTTAAGAAATAAAATCATCATCAATCAAAATAAAGAGGTTTTGAATAACAAAAGCACTTGACCATTAAGGTTAAGTGCTCAGAATGTAGACAAACTCAATGAAAATTGAGTTTGTCTACATTTTTTTCTTGTACAAGCTCGGACGTGATTTCCACTCCAGGCACTCGCTTTCCGCGGGCGGTCCGGGAGCCTCCTCGGCATGGCCTGCGGGGTCTCCCTTGGCCACGTTTTTCCTGCAGGAGTCTCGTACCTTACGTTCCAATCAACTGGAACGTTTTTTAAAATAAAAACTGCAAGCTGGTCTATTCCGAACCAAGTTTATTTTATCCTTTGAATTTTTCTCCTGTGCTCCTTATTGGATGGAAGAAATTTGCGACACTCCTGCCGAATAACTGGCTAGCCGAGACCCCACAGTCGCTTGCGTCGAGGAGGCTTGGCAGGCAGTCGGCGGAAAGGGAGCGGATTTCTGAAATCAACTCGAACGTTTTTGAGGGTTAGTAAATCTAATCGTTATTTCCACTCCAGGCACTCGCTCCAATCAACTAGGTTTAAAAACTTGGATAGAACAGATTTTCTATCGAATAACAGCCGCTGATAGAAAGTTAATAAGTGCTGAACACGTATTCGTCGGTTCCACATATGTGAAAGCCAATGCGAATAAGCGCAAATTTGAAAAGAAAATTGTACGCAAAGAAACACGAGCATATCAAGGACGTCTTCAAAATGAAATAAATCAAGATCATAAGCACTTGACCATTAAGGTTAAGTGCTCTTTAGCTTCCTAACTGCCACTGTATTACTGCTATAGATATTCTATCGTGGTTTCCAATGTAATATTTATACCTAAATACCGTACAATAAAGTATTCGGCTAAATTTCCTCCATATTTAAAAAATCATATCGGTTTGAATCTGTATTTTCGCAAAAAAAAAAGCAGCTATTAAACTGCTTATCCGTTATTCATGGTTCATTTGATGTCACGTATGTACCTGCTATGAAATCATGTATCGATCTATGGTCTTTCCTTATGCCAACCATGAATGCACTGACAATAAACCCTATCCCTAATGTAATGGCATATACCAAAGCAGCAACTAAATACCTCAATAGCATAGTGCCTATGCCTAATTTTTTGCCGTCCATCCTTACTATGCGTATTCCCATAATCCTTTTACCAACTGTATAGCCATACCATAGTATCGGGACAATCACCATGTAAAGAAAGTTAAAAAGAGTTGAAAAATTTTCGTTTTCCCAATCACCGGTAATCACCCCGAAAATTATCGCTAATGGTGCAGATACTATTATGCCGTCCAAAACACCTGCAAAAAGACGTTTCCAAAAACCTACTGAATCACTCATATATATCCCTCCCATTGTATTAGTTACAGTTACCTATATTACCAATTATAAAGTTGTTGTGTAATGAGACTTTATACCCATAATCATATTCAATAAAAAAATAGTACTTACATTTATAGGTTGCAATTTATAAACAAAATTAAATACTTGTGTAATTTTTGCTTATAAACGTTTGTTTTTACTAATCTGCCTTTAATTTTCCTAAGAAATAAGATACAATTTAAATGATGCACAGTTTAAAACATACAAGATTGTAAACTGCTGTTTGTATGAATCAGCGTAAAACTAATGAAACAAAGTGTTGAACACGTTGAAACAAAAGTATTTTGGAGGAATGTAAATAAATGATTACAGTAAATAATGTTGGTTTACGTTATGGCGATCGTAAACTGTTTGAAGATGTTAATATAAAATTCACTCCTGGTAACTGCTATGGCCTGATTGGTGCGAATGGTGCCGGTAAATCCACTTTCTTAAAAATCCTTTCAGGTGAAATTGAAGCACAATCCGGTGATGTCCATATGGGGCCAGGCGAACGCCTTGCCGTTCTAAAGCAGGATCACTTCGCTTATGAAGAGGAAGAAGTCCTTAAAGTCGTCATTATGGGACATGAAAGATTATATGAAGTCATGCAAGAAAAAGATGCCATCTATATGAAGGAAAACTTCACCGACGAAGACGGAATGAAAGCGGCCGAGCTTGAAGGGGAATTTGCCGAATTAAACGGATGGGAAGCTGAACCCGAAGCTTCAATCCTCTTAAAAGGCCTTGGGATTACAGAAGACCTGCATACGAAGAAAATGGCTGAATTGAATGGTGGCGACAAAGTTAAAGTATTGCTTGCCCAGGCACTATTCGGTAAACCGGATGTTCTATTACTGGATGAGCCTACCAACCACTTGGACTTAAAAGCGATCAAATGGCTGGAAGAATTCCTAATCAACTTTGAAAACACTGTTATCGTAGTTTCCCATGACCGTTACTTCCTTAACAAGGTTTGTACACATATCGCGGATCTTGATTTCGGTAAAATCAAAGTTTATATCGGTAACTATGACTTCTGGTATGAATCTAGCCAGCTTGCCCTTAAACTGACTCAAGATGCCAATAAGAAAAAAGAAGAAAAAATCAAAGAGCTTCAAAATTTCATCGCGCGTTTCAGTGCCAATGCATCCAAATCGAGCCAGGCTACATCCCGTAAGAAATTATTGGATAAAATCAGCTTGGATGACATCGAGCCTTCTTCACGCCGCTATCCATATGTCGGCTTTACTCCTGAACGTGAAATCGGGAACGACCTGCTTCGTGTAGATGGAATCTCGAAAACGATCGATGGCGTAAAAATATTGGATAATGTCAGCTTCACGATGAATAAAGGCGATAAAATTGCATTTGTCGGTAAAGATGAGATTGCTAAAACAACAATGTTCAAAATCTTGGCAGGTGAAATCGAACCGGATGGCGGCTCATTCAAATGGGGCGTTACAACCTCTCAGGCTTACTTCCCTAAAGATAATGCTGAATTCTTTGAAGGTGTCGATTTAAATCTTGTCGATTGGCTCCGTCAATATTCTCCTAATGACCAGAGCGAAAGCTTCCTGCGCGGTTTCTTGGGCAGGATGTTATTCTCTGGCGATGAAGTCACGAAAAAGGCAAGTGTACTTTCAGGGGGCGAAAAAGTCCGCTGTATGCTTTCCAAAATGATGTTAAGCGGTTCGAACGTCCTGATGCTTGATGAACCTACCAACCATCTGGACTTAGAGTCGATTACAGCATTAAACAACGGTTTAATCAGCTTTAAAGGATCTATGATCTTCTCTTCTCATGATCATCAGTTCATCCAAACTATTGCGAACCGGATCATTGAACTTACTCCAAAAGGTACAGTCGATAAGCAAATGAGTTATGATGAGTACCTTGAAAATGGCGAATTGCAAAAACAAGTCGCTGAAATGTACAAATAATACTTTTATGAAAGCACATCCTTATTGGATGTGCTTTTTTCGTTCGCTATTCCTTCTGCCTGCATTTATTCCATACCTTTAATGTATTGAAGGCATAAAAAACACGCTGCAATAAATATAATAATATTCCCTGAAAGATGAGCCCTGAATAATTTCATGGATAAAAAGGTATATTGGTAAGGAAGGAGTGAGTTAGAATTGGATGGTCATACAGTGAAAAATATTTTTGATGATACAGGATATCTTTTTTTATATGATAAATTCAGTTATCATTTTTATATATCCGGATTGTTCGATGTAGTGGAACAAGAAAAAGTAATCTCGGATTTTTTAAATTCTTATAGCTTCGATGATAAAAACCCTCTCTTTTTTGACGACTTTTCCTACTACTTTAATTGCTTTCATTATTCACACCAGAAACAAAGGATGATGAATTACTTGAAAACCGAGTATGACGAACATATTTGTTAAGTAGTATAAAAGGCCAGATAAACTGTCAAAACTATTCAAAAAAAGGTAAGAGTATAATCGTCCCTTACCTGAGACTATAGGCAAACTTGATTAAAATTGAGTTTGCCTACAGTTTTTTTATGGTTGTACGATTTAGATGTTGATTTCCGCTCCAGGCACTCGCTTTCCGCGGGCGGTCCGGGAAGCCTCCTCGGCGCCTTTGCGCCTGCGGGGTCTCCCCTGGACGTTTTTCCCGCAGGAGTCTCGCACCTTTCTCTCCAATCAACTTTGGTTTAACTTTTAGATAATAGTAGTCTACAAACCGTAGCTCCCTTGTCTATATGATTGGACCAAGTTTTTTGCCTATACAATTGGGGTGTTGATTTCCGAACCCACTTTGTCTACTTACTGGGGTAAGTGCCCCTTAAATTCCCCCCTGTTATTCTTCCTTTCTTGCTGCCATATTCATGTTCGCTTCGGCTCGCTTGATTCGCGATTTTTTCTCTGCATCGACGAGCTATATCACCCTCCCTCACATGCGTAATCCTTGGCTTTCCAAGCGACTCATGATATCCATTTTTATCCCAAACGTCTTTATTGGTGGACGTTACGATAATGAGTCCCACTTTAGCTAAGTCGTTCGAGGCTGCCCACTGTAACTCCTAGGGAAACTTTTCACGGTTTTTATAAATTTCCTCGACTGTCTTATGTGAGAATTAAAGAATATATATGTATATGATTATCCATTAATCCCAAGTGCTTCTGGGAGAAATTAAACCTAAAATTGTATCTTTTCCGTAAGGTGTTAAGAACTAAGGTTCTGTTCAGAAAACCTAAGTTTCTTAACACATTTTAGCTGAAGGATTTATGAGGATTTTCCTCATCTGTTTATGTTCAATAACTCATACCTTTATATATGATCAGTTAATATGACAAAGATAAGTTTCAGTACATATAAGACAGTATTAGCTTATAGAAATCGGGCTTTTTTATGTCGAAATTGCTAAATGTTGGTGGGGCCCCTTTTAGTGAATTTTCATATTTGAAGAGTTATTTCTTATAAAAGAATGTATGTGCACTCATATGAAAGGTATCTGCCAAGATGAGATTCAATTAATCGGATCAAAATGTGTAACCTTCATATTCTTAAAGATCGCTTTGCCGCCCTCGGAGAAGAGAGTAATTCCCTTATCTTCGGCATGAGGGAATATTAAGTTTGAATAAGCAACCTTTCCATCATCCACAAAAACTTCAATACTCGTTTTATCGACGAGAATCTTTAAATGTACCTTCTTCTTACTGACATCAAATGGTGCAGTACTTTCAACCAACAGATTCGTTTCGTCAGGTTGATCTGTGAATACCCGATTGACATAAGAGTAATTTCCTTCTGCAGAGATGCCTACGTCAACGTGGCGTTTTTGATCATCTGACTCCCTGAGCCTAAATCCTGCATTCTTAAAATCCGACCATGTGAGATCCGCCTCTATTTGATAGGCATCTCCTTTAAAATCAAGTGTTTCCGAGCCATCCACTTCGATTTTATTAAAAGAATTCGTTGAGCTTGTCAATTCTTTTAATGCTTCTGAAGGCTGTGAAGAAAGATAATACTTATTCTCCCCTTCACGCTTTAGTTCAATTTGACGGACGATCGAATCCATTCCGTTAAACCCTTCTTTTAATGTCGGAGTATTGTTGGCGTAGGCCCAGTTATTCATCCAAGCGAGGGCATAGCGTTTGTCTAATTTGTCACTTGCCTTGCCATCTTCAAACGTTACTCCGCCATACCAATCGAAACCGTAGTCTAGCCATTGCGGTTCATTGTTATCTGGAAGAAATTCCATTCCATTAAACGTTCCTGTCCAGTATGCATAGGTGTTGGGTTTCCCTGCTTCTTTTCCGTTTGCACTGACGCCCAGCACCCACTTTACTGTCCCGTCTTCAGCGCGGATCTGGTAAAGGTCAGGGCACTCTAAAACTCCAATGTTCATAGTGGAAAAACTGCTCGTATAGCGCCAATCTTTCAGGTTATAAGACTCATAAAAACCTATTTTCGATCCTTCGGCCATGGTCATGACCCATTTTTGATTCGTGTTATCCCAGATGATTTTTGGATCTCTAAAATCCTTCGTTCCTGGATTTTTCATAATAGGCTCGTCACTGTAAGAGGTAAACGTATTTCCTTTGTCCGTACTGTACCATAGAAATTGTTCTTGTTTCTGGCCATCCTTAGATGGTTGTGTTACAATCGCCACAAAAGCCCCTTTTCCAAACCCAGCTGTATTTTCCTTGTCAAACACGACTGACCCTGTCCATGGATCCCCATTTTGATTCGTATATTTTGGAATGGCAATTCCTTCATCCTTCCAGTGAATCAAATCTTTAGAGGTGGCATGTCGCCATTCTGTACCATTGCCATCCGGATAATCTCCATTATAAAGGTAAAAATAATGATAATTTCCTTCATAGTAAAGGGGCTTCTGTGGATCGTTTTTCCAATGATCAGGAGAAGTAAAATGATAGGCAGCCCGGTATGAGTGCTTTTCTACCTTATTTGGCGGATTAGCTTCTTTTGTTTTATAAAATGAATGAATCAAAATTCCTGTGCAAATAACCATCCATAATCCAAGAAAGAATAATCCAACCATCTTATATTTCTTTTTGTTCACCTAAACTCACCACTTTTCTCTTTTAAAATAGAAAAAAGAAAATGCCAAGTTTTCCTGACATTTTCTTTTTCTTTTCATTGGGTAACTACTTAACCGTAATCTGGCCTTGTTCAAGAATACTGTCTTTTACTACCGATGTTTGTTTCCCTTTAATGTTAAGCTGGAAGCTTGGGGCAAAGGTAGATTTATTGTCTTCAAAATAACCTCTGTTTGTCATGTAGCTTGTCACTACAACATTATCACTGCCAGCCTGCGGGATCGCATAGTGTGCATAGTTCCAAGTGATGTCATATGGATCTAGATCCTGATGCAGGACGATGCCCGTTTTATTTAATGGTTTATATGGGCCAGTTAAGGAATTTGACGTGTAGCCTAACATGTAAATATCTTGATTATCGATTCCATCAATGGTCATTTTCGATCCTCTTGAACTTGTGAATAAATACCACTTGCCGTCCTTTTTAAAGATGTTTGGACGTTCGATTTCATCTGTGACCGTATTTGAAACAATCAATGGCTTCATTTCTTTTTTCAATGTATAATCGTCGTTTACTTCAATAATTCCAATTGCACCGTTGGCAAGTTCAGCTAACTCTTTTTTAGGGCTTTGCAAAAGTTTGTTTTTCTCACCCTGGAAGAATTTATTGCTGTTGCCATAATAAGCTCTATTGTATAGCGATTCTTCGCCTTGGTAGCCATATTCTGTACCCGTATTTGCTTCAAACACAAGGTATTTGCGGCCGTTGTCTTCTACATAGTGAGGGTCTCTGAAGGTATGATTATCAGCGGAATTTCCGTCCTCTACAAATTTATCAACAGTTTGGTAGTACTTGCTGTCTTTGCCTTCATAGATGGATTTGTAATCCTCAACACCATCCACTTTTAATGTTTCAGAATCTAACTCTGAAAGGTTTACTTGAGCGGTTGTCAAGGTTTGTTTCCCATAATTCCCTGACTCAGGTTTATACGGTTCACGGTTTGTATAGAATAAGCGAACTTCCCCGTCCTCAGTGAAGGTTGCAGAACCTGACCACTCTTCGGCTTGCTCTTTTAGGTAAGGATCATTTGGAACGTTTTTATCATTGTCATCAAAAACTCTTCCAGCATTCTTCCAAGCATCAAGGGAGTTGTCGCCCACTTTTTTGTAGAATATGTAGATGAACGTATCACTCGCGTTTTTAGGATCGCCTGCTAATCCAAAAACGATATGATATCCTTTGTACTCTGCAACAGTTCCATCAGCGTTTTGCAATGGCCATGTATCCCACACATCTAAATCAATCGTTTCGCCTGATTCCGTTACTTTTTTGGCAGAAGGGATGTTTTTAATTGTGGATACGTCAAACCTAGGAACGGCATATCTAGTATCACCGTGCTGATTAATCATATCTTTCATAGCTGATCGAGTGATTTGTGAAGTATCGTACGTTTCTTTGTAATCCGCCGGATTCTTTGGAGCTGCAAATGATTGGGTGACAGTACCGCTTAATAGAATGCCAGTACTGAGTATTCCTGCTGTTGCCTGTTTGGCAAGCCTGCTAAAGTTCATAAATCTTCCTCCTCGTTTTATGTGTTTGCTAGTACAATAGAATTATAGGCGATTCCTGAAAAGAGAGGTATGCCACATATTGATTGGAATTTAGTCGTATATTGATATCGCAGTTGTAAAAGGCAAAAAAAGCCCCGGCAAGAGGCTATTCCTTCGAAAACCTCTCCCAGGACTTCTGATATTCATTGAGCAGCTGATTGCGGTTCAGCTGTTTCCCGACATAGAGCTGAGTCGCGGCTCCGAATTCTTCCCTAATTTCAACAGGGAAGTGAAACCAGTTAGATGGGACGGTGTTCCCATCTTTGTAATTTCGAAGTGTTTCTTCTGCGAGCGTCCCTATATCATCAGTTTTAATGTTCTTAAACGCAGGAATGAATTTGAATTCTTCCGTCATGAACCGTTTTCCTTGTTCTGACAACACCATCCAATTTAAAAATTTCTTGGCTTCTTTTTTCTTTTCAGGAATGGACTGTTTATTTACGGCCCAATAATTTGGAACGCTGACGACAAGGGCTTCCTTTAAAGGTCGGTCATTAATCGGAATCGGCATAAAACCGATGTTCATGTCAGGCGAAGCTTGATCGATCATCGGCTGAATCCAGTTGCCTTGCTGAATGATGGCTGCTTTTCCGGAGGTAAACAGATTCACTTCCATTGTATAGTCCGTAGACAGTGGATTATCGTTTCCGTACTTTATGGTGAGATCCAGCAGGGAAAGGAGATCCTTAAATGTTTGATTGGTACTGATTTTTTCCGTTCCGTTATTTAAATTTCTTATAAAAGCATCAGTATCCTTTTGCTGGGCAAAAGCAACATTCATTAGATGGTCTCCCAATTTCCAGTCTTCATAATAGCCTGTTGCAAAGGGAGTAATGCCTGCATTCTGCAGCTTTTCGGCAGCTGCTGTCAATTCAGAAAGAGTGGCGGGCTGGTCAGTAATGCCGGCTTGTTTAAATAGATCCTTATTATAGATAAAGCCATACCCTTCAAGGTTAACCGGCATTCCGTAAATTTTCCCGTCCAATGTGACTGGCGTCAGGGATTCTTTGTATGCTTGATTAATCCAGGGCTCCCCTGAAAGATCCTCCAGATAGTTCCGCCACAGCTTGGCATTTTCATAGCCGCTGTTTGTAAAGATATCCGGACCAGTGCCGGTCGCCATTTCGGCTTTTAGGTCGGCGAGGTCATCCATTGCCCCTCCAACAGTATGTACCCTGATATTGACGTGAGGATTTTCCCGTTCATAAGCACGCGTCATTTCTTCAAATTGAGTGGAGATTTCCACTTTCGGATTCCTTAAATCCAGCGTGATTTTCCGCTCTGTCTTTTCTGTTTTTTCTGGTGGGGCTTCATCCTGACATGCAGAAAGAGGCAGGCTGACGGCTCCGATTAACAAAAGGGATAAAAACCTGTTTTTCATCATGTCACCCCTTTAGATTCATGTTGCTCGTTCTTGTTCCTGAACTCAAAAGGCGTCATGCCGACGACCTTTTTAAATAGCTTTGAAAAGTAAATTTCATCTTGATAGCCAAGCATGGTAGAGATGGAATAAATGCTTTTGTCTTTTTGTTTCAGCCACGACTTTGCTTGGCTGATTCTAAGCTCCGTGATGTATTTGGACAGGGTCATTCCGGTTTCTTGCTTATACTTTCTTGAGATATGCTCGCGGCTTAAAAAGAAAACATTCGACAGCTTTTCCAGACTCAAATCCTCCATATAATACATGTCAACATAGGAAACCATGTCTTCCATACGGCGAGCGGCATCTATTTCATCCAGACGGTGGATGGATCGGAAGTTTTGTTCCTCGAGCTTTTTCTGCAGAGCCTGAAACGAGGTCCTGATATCCGATAAAGTTTCGACCTGCTCTTCAGTTACAAGCCTTACCGGAATATCGAACTCCTGGCTGATCCATTCCTCAACGGAGAGCCATTGATCGCGAATGGTGATAACAAGGCAGAGGTTAAGATCCGTCTGCAGGGAAAACGCATTTCCTAATTTGCGGTCCGTAAGCTCATCTGAAAGCTTTTGGATATAGAGATCCGGATTGTGCATCTGGTAAAAGGAGAGCAGCGTCAGCATATAGCCCTCCGATTCAGGAAGAAACTCAGCAAGGCTGCTTGAATCTGAACGGTCCCCCAGACATATCGCAGTGGCTAACTGGTTTCTCCGCAGTTTTTTCACATCTTCCAGCACTTCAGCATGTTCAAAGTCATCCTTCCAGGCTTGTACCGATTTTTCCAGTGTATGATTGAACGCCTCATACTCAATCGGCTTCAGCAGGTAATCAAAGCTGCTGTGCTGAATGGCTTTGCGCATATAGGAATAATCGTTATAACCAGTAATGAAAATAACTTTCCCAGGATAGGAAATGGAATCCAGCCACTCAATCAGTTCGATTCCGCCCATACCGGGCATTTTCACGTCTGTAAAGATAATCTCCGGGCGTTCTTTTTCAATCAGTGATTTTGCCTCATGGCCATTTTTGGCTTCCAATAGCTTGGTGATGCCATGAGTTTCCCACTGGCCTAAATGGCGTATGACGTCCCGCACATTGAATTCATCATCGACAATCAGTGCTTTCACCGTGTTCATCTCCTTTCCTGAAGTAAGTCTTTATCATTCCCAAGGGGCTCTTTATCGGGATCCTCATGCTGACGGAAAACCCCAGTCCGTCATTCGAATCTACTTTCATTTCTGCACTTGGTCCATACCCTAGAAGCAGCCTGTCACGAATATTCTTCAGGCCTATATGTTCATGCGAATAAGTCCCTTCGTAAGGGGGTGTATAGATATGTTCCCGTAGTGTCTGAAGCTCTTCTTCCCTCAGACCCGGACCATCATTCTCAACAGTAAAGCACAGATCGTTTCCTTGTTTTTCCCCGTTAATGGTCAAATGAGCGTTGCTGTACCCTTCCTCATACGTGTGTTTAAAGAAATTCTCTGCCAGGGGCTGCAGAATCATACTTGGAATAGTCATGTCCAAAATGGACTCATCGATATTGACCGAATAACTTACATTTTCACCAAAACGCTCTGTTTGAAGGGAGAGGTACGCTTTTGTATACTCAGCTTCATCCCGAACCCGTACCCATTGATCTGCCTGCATTGAATAGCGCATCATTTTGGATAGCGAAGTCAGCAATTGATAGACCTTTGGTGCATTCGACCTGAGGGCAACAGCGCCGATGGATTGTAAAGCGTTAAACAAAAAATGAGGATTAACCTGTGATTTTAACGCCCTGAACTGGTTCTTCCTGTTTTCAATTTCAAGCTTATATTCACGGTCAATGTGGGAATTGATCCGGTTCATCATGTCCTTCATGTGGGACTCCAAATGGCCAATTTCATCACTTCTGGTATCATCAAAAGGGACATTCATATTTCCGCCTTCAATGGAGCGGACTTTGCTGCTCAGCCTCGTAATGGGACGGGTAATCCTATTTGAGATAATGCCTATCATCAGCAAACCCAGTATTCCTACGCCGATGCCGACAAGGATATTGGTATAGGCAGTTTTCCTGACATCTTCATATAAAGCCTGACTCGACATGACCTTAATCAATTTCCAGCCGTTCAGTGACCCTGATAACTCTTTTGATAAGAGAATATCGTCATCATGCCGGCTCCTATTCCCGTCAAGACGTTGCTTTTCTTCGGCAGGAAGAGGTTTTCCAATCAGGGCACGATCATTTGCATACATGACACGATCTTTTGAATCAATAAGCAAAACTGAAGATGCGTCTCCCTGGACAAGGTTATTGCAAATGCGGGCGTATTCGCCCAAATCAATGTCGATTGTAATCATCCCAAGAAACTTTTTAGAAAGAACGTCAATAATTTTGTGGTGAAAAGTCATCACCATCGTTTTGTCCGATTTTGGAACAATGGCTGCATTATTGTAATTCTCAAGAGGGTGGGGCGGCTCAATCAAATATTGTGAGTCAGATGTATACAGCTGTTTGATCGGGTCCTGGTTCAGAAAATCCGGCTGATACCTGTGTGTGCTGATCATTGCATTATAGACAGTAAATGACTCATTGTTTTTAGCAATATAGAAACGGATTTGCCGGAATTCGTTTCTCATTAGATAAAAGGTTTCGAGACTCTTTTCCATGGTCATAGGGTTGAAATAAATGGAGTCTTCGAAGCCGTTTTTAAAAATCCGAAACAGATCAGGGTTGCGGTACAGAATATATGGAAAATCAATCATGTCGTCAAAATACTGCTCCAGTTCATCCGCATTCTTCTGAAGCTGCTCCCGGCTGTTTTCAAGTTCATACTGCTCCACACTGTTTTTTGTGTAAGTGTAGATGAAAAAAACGGACAGGAAATAGGGTAGAACGATGAAAATCAGCAGCATGATCAATAAACGGCTTTGTATGCTTTTCAAAGGAGGCACCCCCTTTCGCAGAAGGCTATTTTTTTAGTCTGATCTTATCTTCTCACTTTAGCATCCTAAAACTATATCAAATCAAAAAACCAAGTCAATCATGCTTAAGTAGGATTCGTGTAAGTGCATGTATCGTTATATTTCGCAGTTCGGGCTTATATTATGTTCCAATTTGCGCTGCGCCAGAGATTTGAAGATGATACGGCAAACAAAAAAAGCTGAAGACATCTTCAGCTTTTACAAAAATTATGCTTTTTCTCCTACTCTTCATTAACAAATACGTAAAATAAGGAGCCCCTATTAAAGCGATCATAATTCCCGCAGGTATGTCTTTAGGTTCAAGTATGTTTCTTCCGATGGTATCTGCCACAAGCAGCAGCCAGGCGCGAATCAGAATCGCTACCGGCAGGAAGAGCTGATTTCGAGGTCCGACCAGAGCTTTTGCAAAGTGCGGACCCTGAGCCCGACGAAGGCGCTGCCTCCTGTGGCAAAGACAGCTGCTGCTGCAAGCGAAACCGATGTCAGCAACAGGATCGCCCTTTTTTTCAACTGATACCCCTTGCCTATTGCCTATTGGCATAGGTTCACTCAACCCAAAAAGATTCAGCCGGGTCGCTTTGTACAGTGTAAAGGGGATGAGAATAGCAGGTCTGCACCCCATATGTTCCCTGACAGCCAATTTGTAATAAAATCCACCTTTTGTCAATCATCAGATGAAATAAGGACAAGCATCAGACCTGAGAGGACCACAGAAAATCCCACCCGGTTAATACAAGTTTGACTGGCTGCATTCCCGCAGTCCGTCCTCGTAATTGTCACAAGAGGTGGTAATTCGATGGCTTCAGAAGGTTTCAAACAGCAACAACATCATGTAACTTGTCGTAACTTTATGTAAAGCATTCGAAGCTTCAATAAAGTAATCATTGTCTAATTTGAACCAATAAAGTTCCGATTTAGATTTATAGTATCCTGCCCTGTTCATCCTGAACCCCTAAAACAATCCAATACTGTTTCCCCTTCATTGGTTATAGTTACGAGAATAAATTAATTAACTCAGTAACTATATTAGGCAAAATTTATTAACTGTTAGAAGATATTCGTCAAAATATGATGAATTATGAAAAGGATATGCCTGGACTATATTAGTATGGGGAACGGCTGTAGGGTTTTATACAAAGTATAAATTTCCTACAAGTATGCATTTGAATATCGAAGATTCTATTAACTCTTATAGGAGTAGCTGTTAGTTCAAATAAAATAATTAAATAAACATTCACATAAATATAACTTTAAAACAAATCGAATAATTCAAAGTAGAGATAGAATTGATAAACAGTTGATAGAGAGACTGAAAGAAGAAAAAGTCATTCACTCTTTCAGTTAAAGTACGGTCTCGATGCAAGGACGGAAAAGAGAAATAAATATAAAGTAAGCCTTTACCACTTTGGGCAAAGGCTCCTTTTTTGACGAGTTTCTTCTATTAACTAGGAAGGTATTAGACTGTCTTTTTCCTTTAGAAATACATTTATAACAATTAAGGTCAAGTACATCTCGGGGTGCCCTAGATCTGCTAATAGCTATAATACTGTATATATCACAGCTAACTTTTTTATTGCAGAACCCCAAAAATGCAATTGCAGTTAACAAAAAGAGTATTGAAAAGTGTAGAATTATCCAATCAATCCCTATATCAGTGTAATAATAATGGCTACGAGTGATTTATACTAAAAGTAAGCAACACTCTACTTCCGCCTCATATTAAGAGTTTTCCTACAACCTTATAAAAAGAAAGACTGCTCCTCCTTCTCATTTGAAATAGGATCGTCATTACTTTATTAATCTTTTAAAAATGTTAGTAACGCTTCATTAAATTCTTTTGGATGAGTTGCGTTTAATCCATGCGGACCACCCTTTATTAGAGCGAGCTTACTACCAGGAATGGAATCATATGTACGTTTTCCACTTAACTCAAAAGGTACAGTTGCATCAGAGTCACCGTGAATAATAAGAGTAGGTATATTGAACTTTTCCAAGTCCTTTCTAAAATCTGTCTTACTAAAGGCCGTTATACAATCGAGCGTACCCTTAGGTGAGGCACTGGCTGCAATATCCCGATTATATAAACGGAATGGCTCACTAACTAAATCTGTTTGATTACCCGCCGCGAAAAATCCCTTCGTAAATTTGTCAAGAAATGCAAGGCGGTCATTTATCACGCCACTTTTGAATTCTTCAATTGTTGCATCATCTAATGCTCCTTCAGGATTATCCTCTGATTTGTATAAATAAGGAGGAACTGCTCCAGCAAAAACAGCCTTTTCAATACGATCTGTTCCATACGTACTAATGTATCGAGCTACCTCACCTCCACCCATAGAAAAACCAACAAGTGTGACATTTTGAAGATCTAAATGTTCTAACAGTTTATGTAAATCGGAAGCAAATGTTTCATATTCATATCCTTCCCATGGCTGGGATGACTTTCCGAATCCTCGACGATCATATGTTATGACTCTGTAACCCGCTTCAATAAGAGCTGGCACCTGATATTCCCAAGAGCGTCCACTTAAAGGCCAACCATGTATTAAGACAACAGGTTTCCCTGAACCCTGGTCCTCATAATAAAGTTCAATTGGAGCATGATTTTCATTACCTACAGTAAATTTTGCCATATAAATTTCCTCCCATGAATTAAACCTATATTCTTGCTTCTCTAAAAAAAACTCTTCACTCCAAAACATTTAACATATTTTGCAAAATGTTTATAGGATTATTATATTCCCTACTATCGAAATTGTAAAATTATTCAAAAAATATCAAATCAACTAATATTATTAGATTCAGTTTATTTAAACCAAGGTGTGTAAATTATTTAAAAATATTGAAAAAACTAAACTGAAAAATCGAATTAAAGATTTCTAAGCAACTCCAATTGGGGTATCTCCAATTAAGTTGGAATTAGGAATCACAGCCCTTCCTAAAACATCAAGGCTTATTTATCCGATTTCACTCTGCGAATTTTAAGTTATTTACAAAAAAATTAATTTGTATATCTAAAGTTTAAAAGACCCTACGATACCAGTGAGCCGCAGCTTCAACTTCATCAACAGTCAATTGATGCCCCCTATTTTCCCAATGAATTTCAACTTTTGCATTAGCCTTTTCAAATAAGGATTGAAGTTCAGTAGATTCCATCGGCGAACATATAGGATCATTTTTACCGGCAGCAATAAATACTGATTTTCCTGACAAATCAGGAAGAACAATTCCTTTTCTCGGTACCATCGGGTGATGGAGACTGGCTCCCTTTAATGCATTTTGATAGTGAAATAATAAACTAGCAGCTATATTAGCTCCATTTGAGTATCCAATGGCAATCATGTTTTCTCGATCAAAATTATACTTTGCAGCAGAATCATCAAGAAACTCATATAATTCTTTTGTACGGAAAATCAGATCTTCCTCATCGAATACACCTTCAGCTAATCTCCGAAAGAATCGAGGCATTCCATTTTCCAATACATTTCCGCGGACACTTAGCACTGAAGCCTCGTCATCAATTCTTCCCGCTATAGGTAATAAATCTAATTCATTTCCACCAGTACCATGTAGTAATAATAACGTTGGTTTCGTTGAATCTTTACCCTTATTAAATATATGTTTCATGATTGATCTCCCTCCAGAACGCGAACTTCCACATTAGGTAAGGCTTCTTCTAATTCTTCTCGGTTTGGCTCCAGCCAGGATGGCAACATCAGTTTACTTCCAAGCTCAGCGACAGCTTCATCAACGGAAAAGCCTGGCGGATCTGTCGCTATTTCAAAAAGGATACCGCCTTGTTCATGGAAATACACAGCTTTGAAGTAGTTTCGATCACGAATCTCAGTCGGATAATACTCCTTATCTTGAAGAAGTGTTCTCCATCTCAATAGATCTTGGTCATCCTTTGCCCTCCATGCGATATGGTGAACAGTTCCAGCCCCTTTTAACCCGCGAACCGAAGGAGTTAGCTTAATATCAATTGTATTTCCAAACTGACCATCCGATTTAAACCTAAGGAAGCTCGCTTCTTGCCCAAGACATTCGAGCCCTAATACGTTTTCAAGCACATTTGCAGTTTTATTAGGCTGAGTTGAAATTAATATAGCTCCACCAAACCCTTTAATTGCAACCTCTGAATCGACTTCCCCAAAACTCCAAGTATTTTTTGGCCCTTCATTTCGTTCCACTAATTCAATTTCGAGACCATCTGGATCTTGAAATTGTAAATATTTTTCTCCAAAACGTACTGATTGAATAAACCTGATTCTAAATTTCCCTAAACGATTTTCCCAAAATTTAATCGATTGATTCGGGATTATAAAACTGGTTACTCCAACCTGTCCTGTTCCAATTCGGCCTTTTAACTGCTTTGACCACGGAAAAAAAGTTATAACAGATCCAGGTTGACCAGTTTCATTTCCAAAATAAAGATGATAGACTTCTGGACGATCAAAGTTTATCGTCTTTTTTACAAGTCTTAACCCCAGTATGCCAGCATAAAAATCAATACTTCTTTGGGCATCGTTCACCATTGCTGTTATATTATGGATCCCTGTTGTTTTTTGCAACCTCACCATTCCCATTCTCTTCATTAATTTGATCAAGAAATTAATTAGGTCTCTCTATGGAAAAATCTCACCTAGCTTTGCTTAATTTGTACCAGTTAACCAGCTCACAACTCTAATTCTCTTACCTCAAATGGTAATAAACTTTGTTTAATCTTCCCTCTAGACTGTTCATACTGCTCTGGCAACATTAATTTTTCTCCCATCGTCGCTTCAGGTTCATCGTGAGCAAATCCTGGAGGATCTGTTGCAATCTCAAAGAGAATTTCCCCGTGTTCTTTAAAGTAAATCGCATTAAAATAATTTCGATCTCGTACAGGAGTTACCCCATATCCGTTTTCCTCAACATATTTTTTCCATTCCAATTGGTCTTGATCATCCTTTGCCCGCCATGCAATGTGGTGTACGGTTCCAGCACCCATTGTCCCGCGTCCTATTGTCGTTAATTTTAAGTCAATAACATTGCCAATTTCTGCTGAAGAACGGTAACGTGCAAAGTCGCCATCCTTGCCGATTAATTCTAGTCCCAATATATTTTCTAACAATACAGCCGTTTTGTCAGGATGGGTCGATAATAAAGTAGCACCGCCAAAGCCTTTAATAGCTACCTCAGGTGTTACCCCGCCAAAGGTCCATGCATTTACTTCCCCTTCTTCCCTTTCAACAATTTCCAAGTGTAGCCCATGTGGGTCATCAAATTCCAAGTATTCCTCGCTAAAGCGCTCCCTTACGGTAAAAGGAATATTGAAGGATTCCAGTCTTTTTTCCCAGAACTTCATAGCTCCTTTTGGTACAACATACGTTGTAACGCCTACTTGACCATCACCAATTTTCCCTTGACTAGCTCCTGCCCATGGAAAAAATGTCATGATTGTTCCTGGTTTTCCACCCTCATTACCAAAATAAAGATGGTAGGTACCTGGGTCATCAAAATTGACAGTTTTTTTCACTAAACGTAAACCTAATACACCTGCATAGAAATCAACATTCTCTTGAGGATGACCAACAATTGCAGTAATGTGGTGAATACCCATCGTTTTTTTACTCATTTTATTTTCACTCCTCTTTTTATTTCTGGTTAGACACTAACCTTAAAAAAGCATCGCCACTTTGTCGATAATTGTATATGCGACTTTATGGGTGTTTTTTCCTTTGTCCAAATTTTTTTATTGTCTATAAATATTGGATCTTTAATTTTATTAAAAAAAGAAGCGTGGAAATTATTAACAATACCCATTTTTATTTCAATCAACTTATGGATAAACTGATTCAATATCAAATGGAAGTAATACAAAATATACAAATAAACCAGCACTATAGATTGATACTGGTTTATTTGATGCTTTTATTTATGTAGTTGTTAATTTAGCATAGATGATAAAAAACAGGGTTAATTGTCCTATTATCATAATATTTGGTACTACTACAATCAAATTAATAACAAAAAAGACTGGTAAATCCCTAAAAACAAGCAAAATGATAAATTTTCAAACGGTGTTGTTCAAGCATGTATTGATGAAAAATAATTGTAGTTGACGAAAATAGAGCAATACATATCCAAAAATAAAATATAGGATAAAAGAATATTGGACCCCATGTAAAATAATAGTCTAATGGATGTGCAACCATACTCAATGACATTAAAATCAACAGATGACCGTAAATAATAATTTGACCGGAAGTTTGTCTAGACTTGTTGAGTTCCTTCTCCATGTTATCGAAATATTGCCACCACATCGAAATCATGAGGATAAATGAATTGATCGCAAAGCTTATTGAATCCCAATTTCCTTGTTTAGGTTGAATCATCGCAAGAGTGCTTATAAGAGCTTCCCCAAAGAGAATAATGGAAAATAGACCAAATCTCTCTAACAAGTGGGCTGTATTATTGAAACCTTTTCTAAACACTTTCTTCCAAGCAGTGGGATAATAATGAAATAACGATTCCAATCCAAAAATATCTTCCTAGAAAGAGTGCTCCTTGCTTACGAACTCCTGCTTCTATCCGCTGGACAATAAGATATTGGATCGCAGTCACGGCCCTTAACCCAATATAACCTATTAAAAAAGAAAGATAATAAGGATCAAAATCAGCTGACAAGCTTGATGTCATTATTAGGACAAAAACATTTGCAGGATCAAAAAGATTCGTTAATAAAATAAATCTTTTCCGAAACGGTTAACAAAGATGGTTTACCTCACCCTAGCCCACCAGATCGGAATGAAAATTAAGACAAATTTCACTAAATACTCTATATGGATATGACCATCTTCAACATGAAGTAAAACATGATTTGCGACCGCAACCGTCGCCACAAACAACAAATCATAAAATAGTTCTAACCACGTTCGTAACTTTCTTTTCTTCCATTTCTGCACCTCCCTCCAATTTTTTTATAGTTAATAGTATGCTGGAAATATATAGTGATTTGAAGAGGAAATAATATAGACATAGTCTATTTGCCATAGCTTGCAAACACAAGCCAATAATAAGAAAACTAATGAGAAATCCTTACATTCTAGATTATTTGTACTAAACACCTCATTAAATTAAACAGTTTGATGATTAGGCATAAAGCCACTTTTTTACATTGGTATATCATGGTATGATGAGGTGATTTTAACAAAGGAGGGAAAATATGACAAAAACTATAGGCCTTATTTGTGGTAGTTTACGAAAGAACTCTTATAATCGAATCATTGCTCAATCATTAACAGAGATGGATGATTCCCATCAATTTCGTTGGATCGAGATAAATAATCTACCTTTGTTTAATGAAGACTTAGAAATAAGTGTTCCAGAAACAGTGACATCATTTAAATCTGCTATCCAGGACGTTGACGGTATCATTATTGTAAGTCCAGAGTACAATTCTGGAATTCCAGGCGTATTAAAGAATGCATTGGACTGGGCATCAAGACCCCGGGAATCCGCAGTTCTTAGCAGAAAACCGGTTGGCCTAATCGGAGCAACTCCTGGGGGGTTAGGTACTGTTTATGCTCAGATGCAAATCAGAGAAATACTAGAAACTATGCAAGTTCATGTTCTTCCATTTCAAAAAGTACTGATTTCTCAAGTACATCAAAAGATTGATTCCGATCAGAAAGTGCTTACTGACGAACAAACAAAACGTTATCTTCAGCGTTATTTACAACAATTTATAAATTGGATAGATAAAACTCTTGTTTTAGATAAATAGAAGTAGAGTTAGGATTTTTAATAATTGACGTTAATATAAGTTTAGTTATAAAGTGATTGTGGAAAATGAGGAAATTCATGGTAAATAATCCAATGTTTAAACTTTCTTCATTACTTTAATTTAGGAGGAATACATAATGTCTGATCTCTATTCTCGTATTAATAAAGATGAAGCTGTCGTTCTTTTAGTGGATCATCAAACTGGCCTTATGGCTGGACTTGTTCGTGACTATGGTGTTGATGAATTTAAGAACAATATTTTGGCTCTTGCTCATACTGCTAAGTTTTTTGATTTACCAGTTATTTTAACAACAAGCTTTGAAAACGGACCTAATGGACCACTTATGCAAGAATTGGTTGATCTTTTTCCTAACGCTCCAAAAATAGCTCGTCCTGGACAAATTAACGCATGGGATAATGACGATTTTGTAAAAGCAATCGAAAAAACTGGAAAAAAACAACTTATTATCGCGGGCGTAGTTACGGATGTATGCGTTGCCTTCCCGGCACTTTCCGCTATAAAAGCTGGGTATGAAGTTTTTGCTGTTACTGATGCTTCAGGAACTTTCAGTAAACAAGTTGCAGAAGCTGCCAATACGCGTATGGCACATAGTGGCGTGCAACTTATGAACTGGTTTAGCGTAGCGTGCGAACTACAACGCGATTGGCGCAACGATGTCGAAGGTTTTGGCAATTTGCTTGCTAGTAATCTTCCAGGTTATCAAAATGTAATTGGAAGCTATATGGGAGCTCAGCGAGATCTTAGTAAACAAAATGCATAAATTTATTCCTAAGAACTAGCTATAAATCAATCACTTTTTTTTAAAAGTGGATAGTATAAATTTAGCGCTGATTTAATCAGCGCTCCTTTTTAAATTTGAAGTATAGCAAGGCTTTTATTTTTTCGATTACAGCTGAAACTAATAATTGCCTTTTAGATGAAACAATTTTAAAAAAGGAGTGTTTTATTATGAGTAATTTAGAATTGTTAACTCCGGAGATCAAAAGTTACCTTACGAATTCCCGACTGCTCTTAATATGCCGACCTAACCGGGACTCCCTATAAAAGTGAACATCGCAATTCGTTCATCCTCTAAAAGCTATTTACCTGTTTCCTGCCCAAACCCGTAAACCACATTCAGAAAACCTGCAGGCAATCCAGCTTCAGAAAAAATTTCTGCGATCTTGCATGCAATGAGTGGCGTCATTTATGCTGGCTTCAACACAATTGTATTTCCCGCTGCCAATGCAGGAGCTACCTTGTATATGGTGAATTAAACGGGGAGATCGCACCGATAACACCTTTATCGAACATAATTGGCTGCATTAGATATTTCTTGTAAAGTAAACACCTCTTAAACTTTTACACCTATTCATTCTTACTCTTAAAAGATAAAATACCTTATGTACACTATTAATATATCGTGTACATAAGGTATATAAAAATCCCAAACATCTTTAATGGTGAACGCTACGATAATGAGTCCAACTTTAGCTAAGTCCTGCGAGGCTACCCTCTGTACCTCCTGGGAAAACATTTCATGGTTTTTATAAACTTCCTCGACTGTCTTATGTGAGAATTAAAGAAATTATATGTGGTATATAGAGTATCCATTATACCCAAGTGTTTCCGGGAGCAATAAAAGCTAAAATTGTATTTTAAAAAAATTTTATGTATCAATACCGATTCTACCATCCATAGGACTTCTTAGTATCCTAACCTATTGCTAGAACTAGAAAAGCCAGTCTCTTCAAAAAAGAACTGGCAACTTTCTCTATTACATTCTTTTTGCTCCTACATATCTTTTCTTCCAATAACTATTATCCATGGAGGAAATGCTTACACCGTTTGATGAGGAGCTGTGTATGAATTGATTGCCGCCTATATATATACCAGCATGTGAGGCACCAGTTTTATAGGTTTCATAAAAGACCACATCTCCAACTTGTGGTTTGGACACCTTTGTCCCCTTTTTATAAATTTCCGATACCGTTCTTGGTAATGTGACATTTGCGCCTTTATCAAAAGCGTATTTTAGGAATCCGCTGCAATCAAAACCTTTTGGTGTAGTTCCACCCCATACATACCGTACATTCAAATGTTTCTTTGCTTCCTTCACTATCGCAGTAGATTTATTGTTTGTTTTATTTACATTAGCTACGTTGGAGGTCTTCTTTTTTACTCCCAAAGCTTTATATGTATTCGGACCGGCAATACCATCAGCTTTTAAACCTTTACTTTTTTGGAACTTTACGACTGCACTTTTAGTAACGGTCCCAAAATATTTAGTTGTATTATTACTCTTAAAATATTGTTTTTTCTTTAGAACCTCTTGTAATTGTTTTACTTCTGTATGAGTCATTCCACTTTTTAATGTACGATCGCCCAATGCAGCATTACCAACCAACGGATTTGATAGTAACAATCCAGAAACAACAAAAGATGCTATGATTTTTTTCATTTTCTCCCCCGATTAAATCTCTTTTTTATCATTTTATCACCTTTAAGTGACACACACATTTACCTAATTTTACATTATTATTACAAATGCATACATAAAGTGAGTATAAAATACAAAATAACCAAAATATTGCTCATGTTTTCGAAGGGTAGTAATTAAGAGTAAATTCCTTGCTTTTTATTATAGTAACCATCCGGTTTGGATAGCCTCCTCGTACTGTGATATATTTTCCACTCCTTACATTTTATTATTTTCACTAGTTACAAATCCTTGAGCTTATTAAATACATCGAAGTTCTGACATTAATTTGGGATATTCAATTTAATCCTCTCAACCTTAAATTAGGTGGTGTCTAATAAAGGCATATCGCTCACGACAATAATGCCTGAATATTTTTCGTGATGCCATTCCATTCTTGTACAATTCTGCCTTGTTTCGTACAAAACAATCGAGTGAATGATTTGTAGGGGACAATCGTTAATTTTTGTTAAGGCATAGGAAAAGCACCTCCTTTGATACAAGGATAGTATCAGGGGGTGCTACGAATAGAATATGTGCTGTTTAAATGAGTGCTTATCTTTAACCTTAGTTTTACAGCCCACTATCTAACTGTTTACGCTTAAAGATATAAGTTGTCCTCTATCCTCGAAAACTCAGTTCGAGTGAATGGCTAACTCTTATTCCGCGGGAATCCTACCTGTTACATGCCACGAGCTTTGCTCGATCGTTCTTACAGTCACGGATGTTGATTCCAACTAGCAGCCGAATCTATGTAAAATTATTGAAATGAAATCAGCCAATTCTACTATTTAACACTAACTGGAACCTTCAGCTGAGTGGGTACTGACCTCAATTTTGTATTTTGTTTGGGAAGTATAATTTTGGCCTGCTAAAAGAAGAATATCCCCAAAACCTTCAAACTCAATCGCTCCTGGAGCAGCTTGGGTTTCAAACGTTATTCCGCCGTGTTGAATTAATTTTTCTCCGTGCATAAGTGGCACATCTTTCACAAAGTTTGCCGTGTAAATGACAACCGCAGGCTCTTCTGTGTATACCTCGACTGTTATTTTCTGGTCAGGACTAATTAATTTGGCTGCAGTTTGATGAAGTCCTGGGCGCGTAAGGAAGAATGGATGATCGATCCCTTGAACCTTTTTAACTTCTGCGTCAATGGCTTCAAAGGTTGATTTTAATTTCTTCGGGGTTCGAAAATCATAAGGCGTGCCAATTGTGCTTCGCTTTTCCCCAGTTACCGTGCTATCTTCATTTACTGGTGCAAATTCTTGAGAAGAGATTTGTAAGAAATGATCATCGATTGGATGGCTGGGATGCCCTGTTAAGTTAAAATAGACGTGATTGGTCGGATTAAAAACGGTGTCTTTATCACTTTTTGCTTGATAGCTCACTGACCAAATATTTAAGTTGTCCAATGTGTAAGTCACACTTACTTTCAAATTCCCCGGAAAACCATTCTCGCCATCAGGTGAGTCGGTTGAAAAGATGATCGAAGCACTTTCATCCGTCTCCTTCACTTCATAACCCCAGATTTTTTCATCGAATCCAGGGCTGCCACCGTGTAATGTATTCCCTAATTGATTTACAGACGTTTGATAACGTGATTCACCAATCGAAAATTCGCCATTTTTTATTCTTCCAGCGACTCTTCCTATTGTTGCTCCATAATACGTTTCTTTTTTGTAATCCTCAATCGAGTCAAATCCCAATACGATATTATTACGACCCGATTCCGTTAGGACGAACAGATTGACGATTCTTGCACCAAAGTTCGTAACTTCCATTCTTACTCCATGATCATTTTCTATCGTAAACAGCAAGACATCATTTCCAAACGAGCTTTGTGCTACTTTCATTTTTATCGGCTCCTTCCCTATTAAATTCCTTCATATAAATAAAAGCTAAAACACCATAAATTGCATAAAAAGTTCAGCTAACATTTTTAATAATTGTAAAGCCCGAAGTAGCAACCTCGGGCCTAAGAAAAGGAATCATATGAGTAAATCAACATATTCTTGATGAAGTATTTTCCTTATTGCCCCCTGATTTAAAATCTCTTCTATTCTGGTATAGCCTCTTTTAATTCCGCTCCAAACCTTAATAGGTCTAATTTAAGCACTTTTCCCCTTAGCTTGTCTACTTTCCCCAATTTTTTCAATTTCCTCCAAAGTATGACCTCGAGTTTCGGGAACGCATGTCCGAATAAATAAAACACCAAGTAAACAAATAGCACCGAAGATTGAAAAAACAGCTTCTTGAGACATCGAAGCGGTCATGATCGGAAATAGCAGGCCAACCAAGAAAGAACCAATCCAGTTAAATGATGAAGCCACTCCTGACGCCCGCCCGCGAATTACCAGCGGGAAAATTTCTCCAACTATGACCCAAGTTAATGGAGCCCAAGTGAATGAATAAAGAGCTACATAGATACTTAAGAAAACAACCATCATCATCGGATTTGCATTAGGAATTAATACATTCAATATCGCCGGCAAAATAAAGGATAGCCCCATAATCGTTCCGCCGATTGTTAATAAAGTACGGCGATTAAATTTATCAGCAATCATTAGGAATATTAATGAACCTAGTACGAGAATAACCCCTTGAATAATTGGCCACAGCAATACTGAGCTGGCTTCATGCCCTGTTGCTTTTTCCACAATCATAGGAATGTAATAAAAAATTGCGTTTGCTCCCTGGAACTGTTGAAACGCAGCAACACCCACACCAGCCATTACTAAATAACGGTATTTATTACTTAAAAGGGTACCCCATGATGCTTTTTGATTTACCTTTTCTTCCTCTTTAACAGTTTCTTGTATTTGTGTTATTTCAGAATCAATTTGTTCTTTGTCGGCGCGAATATAGCCCAACACCCTACGAGCTTCATCCATTTTATTGTTCTTAATTAAAAAACGTGGTGATTCGGGTAACCTGGACACTCCAATAAATAAGATCAAAGCAGGTACGGCAGCCAAACTAAGCATCAACCGCCATGCCATTGTCCCTGGTAAGTCTTTCAATAAATAAGCGACAATGTATGAAAGCAACATTCCAGAGACAATCATTGTTTGGTTAATTCCTGACAGACGTCCACGTAAACGTGCAGGCGCCATTTCCGACATATAGGCTGGGACCAACGCAGAAGCAGCTCCAACAGCCAAGCCTAATAAAATCCTGGCAACAATCATAAAAAGGATTCCGTTATGAGGGGATATTCCTGCCAAAATGGATCCAACAGCAAAAATGATAGAAGATATTAAAATCATTTTGCGCCGTCCTAAACGATCGGAAAGTTGTCCGGCCATGGCACCTCCAAAAATAGCTCCAAACATCAACGAAGAGGTAATCCAGCCAATGGCACCTGGGTTGTTTTGAAGGTTCCAATCATGTTGCAGAAAAGGCAAAGCACCCGTCATAACGCCGATATCATAACCGAAGAGAATGCCTCCAAAAGCCCCAAAAAAATAAATGAATCCACTTGAGATTTTCTTTTCATTAACCATTTAAGTTCCCCCTAAAGGTTTTAAAATTATATTTAATCCCACTACTAAAATATTGATTGCTTTTTGAGAAATAATAATAGTGTTTTCAACCACAAATACATGCCAGTTTCCGTCGTAAAAGTTATTTGTTAGGATGAATTCCGTGTCGTCATTGTCTATTAAAACGCTTTCATCTTTTCCCTAAAAACCACGAAAACGCTTACGAAAATAAAGGAATCATACTAATGGTCACTATTTCCGTTCTTCAACTTCTGGATCACCTATTTTTTCCCTCCAAGGAAGCGGAGCCTCCTTGGAGGGAGAGACATTACTTAATAACTACGTATTCCAAGCCAACAAGTTTGGCATAGGTTATGATTTGGTCTGTTGTTAAATTCAATGAAACAACTGTATGGTGACCGCCACCATTCTCAAGCCAAGCTTTCACACCATCTTGGAAGTTTGGCTTCACTTCCCAAAGTACACGGGCAACTGGCAGGTTTGGTGCTGGAACTGTTGGCTCGAATGCAGAAACTTCATTAATCAAAAGTTTATAGTTTGTACCAAAGTCTGCCATGGAAACAACGACACCGTCTCCTGCTTTGCCGTCGAATACTAAACGTGCTGGATCTTCACGATCACCTATACCTAATGGAGATACGACAATTTTTGGTTTGTTACTTGCTAAAGATGGGTCGACTTCGAGCATATGTGATTGAAGGATTGATTCTTGTCCAGCAGCTAATTCATATGTGTAATCTTCCATAAATCCAGTTGATTGGTTATGGCTCATCACTTTCAGTAAGCGATCAAGTGCTGCCGTCTTCCAATCCCCTTCACCCGCAAAGCCATATCCTTGTGCCATCAAACGTTGGACGGCAAGACCAGGAAGTTGTTTCATCCCATATAAATCTTCGAAATTCGTTGTGAAGGCCGTGTAACCACCATCATCAAGGAACCGTTTAATCGCAATTTCATAGCTTGCCTGTACCTTTACGCTTTTCTCCCAATTTTCCCTACTGTAGGTACCATAATCAAATTCATAATGGCCTTCGTATACTGCAAATAAAGCATCAATTTCTTCATCAGTAACCGCATTTACATATTGAACAAGGTCTCCGATTCCAAAATAGTCAACTGTCCACCCAAATTGGATTTGCGCTTCAACCTTATCCCCTTCGGTTACTCCAACGTTACGCATGTTGTCACCAAAGCGAGCGACCTTAATGTTGAAGCTTTCGTTATAAGCAACCGCTACGTCCATCCATTGTGCAATTTGCTGCCGCACTTCAGGACGCTCCCAATAACCTACAACAACTTTATTTTGTTTTTTCAATCGGGCATTGATATAACCATATTCACGGTCACCATGAGCGGATTGGTTCAGGTTCATAAAGTCCATATCAATCGTTGCCCAAGGAATACTTTCATTGAATTGTGTTGCTAAATGAAGCAATGGTTTTTGTAATAATTTTGTTCCACGAATCCACATTTTTGCAGGTGAGAAAGTATGCATCCAAGTGATGACACCGGCAACTTCGTCACGATAGTTGACTTCTTTCATGATGCTTGTGATTTTATCTGCACTAACAGCTAAATCTTGCAATACAAGTGGATAGGGTAAAATACCGCTTTCATTTAAAGCATCGGCTATCGTTTGTGCATTCGCCTTGACCTCTGCTAACGCTTCTTCCCCATATAGATGTTGTGATCCTACGACAAACCAAAATTCCTTTTTTTCCGTTGTTAACATAATAAGCCTCTTTTCTTTATCTAATAGGTTGATAATTTGATAGAGTTGATCTTACTTTTGACCGTAATAAGCATATTTTCCATGTTTTCGTAAATAGTGTTTATCCAAAATATTTTGTGGTAATTCTTTTGCAAAATGATTTAATTCCCGTGTAAATAAATTCATTTTCGAAACTTCATCCAACACCACACTATTCATTACGGCGGATTTTGCATCTTTTCCCCAAGTAAAGGGACCATGACCATGAAGTAAGATACCAGGAACGGCTAAAATGTCTATCCTGCGCTCTTCAAATGTTTCGATGATTAACTTCCCAGTCTCCACTTCGTACCCACGATCAATCTCCTCTTGTGTTAGGTAGCGGGCACATGGGATGGATCCATAAAATGTGTCTGCATGAGTGGTGCCCATCGCTGGAACATCAAGGCCTGCTTGAGCCCAGATTGTCGCCCAAGTTGAATGAGTATGCACAATGCCGCCGATTTCTTGGTAATATTTATAAAGTACAGCGTGAGTCGCTGTATCTGATGAAGGCCTCAACTCTCCTTCAACAACATTGCCATCTAAATCAACAACAACCATATCGCTGGCTTTCATCGTTTCGTAATCAACACCACTAGGCTTGATAACAAATACACCGCTTTCACGATCGATGGCACTCGCATTTCCCCATGTATATTTCACGAGTCCATATTTAGGCAAGTCCAAATTTGCTTGATATACCTCTTCTTTCAGTTGTTCTAACACGTCAATCCCTCCAGTTTTCCACTCATAACATCAAATTGTCTACAGCGGCCTGCTCAATCACTAAACCCTTCCTGTATCTTTCAATAAATGCTTCAAATCCTTTAACATCTACTTGATCAGGATAAATTTCTTGCCCATCAACCTCTTCGAATACTTTTTTGTCGAGGAAGTCTTCTAAACTTTCTTTTTGTTCTTTATTCATCATGTAAGATGCAAGAATCGCCATTCCCCACGCGCCGCCTTCTCCTGCTGTTGACATAACTGATACTGGAGCATTCATTGCAGCCGCAACAATTTTTTGTCCAACAAGAGGGGTTTTAAATAAACCACCGTGAGCCAAAATACGATCAATTGCAACATTTTCTTCTTTTGTCAAAATACCCATTCCGATTTTCAATGCACCGAAAGCAGTAAAAAGGTGAGTGCGCATGAAGTTTGCTAAATTGAATTGACTCTCAGGCGAGCGGACAAATAATGGTCGCCCTTTTTCCAATCCTGTGATATTTTCACCTGATAAATAACCGTAGCTAAGCAAACCGCCACCATCTGGATCCGCTTCCAAAGCTTTATTCAACATTACTTCAAATAATTTATTTATATCAACCTTTTGTCCCATTGCCTCAGAAAATTCACGGAACAATCCCAGCCAAGCATTGAGATCACTTGAACAGTTATTCGCGTGAACCATTCCAACGGGACTTCCATTTGGTGTAGTTACCAGATCAATTTCTGGATATACTTTTGAAAGTTCTTTTTCTAGTACAATCATCGCAAAAACGGAAGTTCCTACTGAGATGTTTCCGGTACGTTTCCTCACACTATTCGTAGCAACCATTCCAGTCCCAGCATCGCCTTCCGGTGGACAAATTGGAGTGCCTGGTTGTAAATTTCTTGATCTATCGAGGATTTTCGCTCCAATTTCGGTTAATTCACCCGCCTGCTCGCCTGAAATGTAGACTTTAGGAAGAATCTCTTTTAGCTTCCAAGGATAACCTTTCGTTGCAATTAATTCGTCAAACTGCTTGACCATTGATTCATTGTAATCTTGCGTTGATTCATCAATGGGGAACATGCCTGAAGCATCTCCAATGCCAATTGCTTTATTTCCAGTCAATAACCAGTGAATGTATCCAGCCAAAGTCGTAATACAATCAATGCGAGGCAAATGTTTCTCTTCATTTAATATCGCTTGATAAAGGTGAGCAATACTCCATCGTTCAGGGATATTAAATTGAAATTGATCAGTTAGTTCTTTTGCGGCAACTCCTGTTGTTGAGTTACGCCAAGTTCGAAACGGAACAAGTAGCTCCCCTGTACTGTCAAAAGCCATGTACCCGTGCATCATTGCGGAAAATCCAATAGAACCTATTTTCCGAATGGTAATTCCATAATTCCGTTCAACTTCTTGCTTCATTTCACTATAAGCTGTTTGCAGACCAGTGATAATATCCACTAAGTTGTACGTCCAAATTCCATCTTCCAAGAAATTTTCCCACTCATAACTTCCAGATGCGATAGTTTCATGATGATTATCAATCAACACCGCTTTAATACGTGTGGATCCAAATTCGATTCCAAGTGAAGTTTCTCCCCCGGTAATCGCTTGTTTAATTTTTAATATATTCGTTTGCACGTTAATCCCCCTTCTGTCAGCGCTTTCAATAAAAGGAGGCGCTTAAATTTATTAACAACCATATTATATTTTTTGTACGTACATTTGTCAACGTTTTATATTATTTATACTTACAACTTTCAGACGAAATACTCCATCCTCACCTTAAAGCCATGAATTTGTATTAAGGGAAGTTATACGACATGAAACCTAAAGGTAAATAGGGTGAATTTATAACTTTATACAAAAAATAAGATGATTTGTTTTAATTTATTCAAAAATTATGGTAAAATATGTCCGCACAAATATTTTAAGCGCATAAATTAGAATGCAAACAACTATGGAAGAAGTGAGGTTTAATGAAACCAAAGTATCAGGTAATCATTGATGATTTAAAAAATAAAATCCTTACAGGTGAATATAGTGTAGGGGAACAAATTCCTACTGAATCCGTCATGCAAGAAATGTACAACGTTAGCAGACACACTGTACGAAAGTCCATTTTAGAATTATCAAACGAGGGATTCTTGAGAAGTGAAAAAGGATCTGGCACATATGTTAGTAACCAATATCAATCAAAATCTGGTGGCAATTCCAAAAATAAAACGATTGGTGTAATCACGACCTACATTTCTGATTACATTTTCCCTTCTATTATCCGCGGAATTGAAAGAAGATTGAATGAAGATAATTATTCGTTACTATTAGCCAGTACAAATAATGATGTCGAACAAGAAAAAAAAGCCTTGGAAATGATGTTGTCATTTGGCGTGGATGGTATGATCATTGAACCTACAAAAAGCAATCTATACAATCCCAACATCGGTTACTACCTATCATTTAAGGAACAAGAGGTTCCATTCATCATGATCAACGCTTATTATGAAGAATTAGAGTTTCCTTACTTTTGCCTGGATGATGTGCAGTCAAGCTACCTCGCAACAAAAGAATTGATTTCGAAAGGACACACCCAAATCGGACTCATTGCTAAAATGGATGACCTACAAGGAAAGTATCGAATGAAAGGGTATATAAAAGCACTTGGAGAAGCCAAATTACGCTTTCAACCAGAACAATTGCTTTCGTATACTACAGAAACGAAGCTAGACCTATACACGAACTTGAAAGAGTTCCTAAATGAAAATAGAGACGTGTTGACTGCCATTGTTTGTTATAACGACGAGGTAGGGTTGGAAGTAGTAAATGTATGCAGACAACTCGATATTTCTATTCCCGAACAATTATCAATTATTGGCCAGGACAATTCCTATATTGCGAAAAATGCCAATATCAAACTAACGACATTAACACACCCACAAGAACAAATGGGACATGATGCAGCTGATTGGGTCATTAAGAAATTACAAGGAAAGAAGGATTTACCAAACGAAACCTATTATCAGCCAGTGTTAATTGAAGGCGAAACTGTTAAAGAGTTAGACATACAATAACCTTAGTGTGTGATGACTATAGGCTCCACTCCCAAAATGGCTGCCTCCATCCATTTTATTAAACCAACAAATCCATCTTCATTATTTTCAAATGCAAATGGGTCTACGATTACAATTCCACGGGAATTCACTGATCTAGCACATGTAATTGTTGGGCAATATCCACTCCAATGGAAATTCCATCGTTTAGTTGATTTTGTTTATCTTGAATTTTAAACTTCATATTAGGGTTCCTCATAGGGTTTTGAGTTAGTGTGGTGTCTTACCCATATCTCACTGAGGAGCCCTATTTTTTTAAAAAAGCTGAACCCGTTTTGTTCATAAGAAAAAGGCTGCAACAGCAACCTCCCTTTTTAAAGCAAGACCCATTAGTTCAGTAATTTTTAATAAAACATCATTTCTAAGGAAATTGGAACAAATAGTAAAACTGTTGCAAACCAAATGGGGTAGCTAAACGAGCAGAAGAAATTGCTTAATCAACAATTATGGCTAACGTAACCTGCAACGAAGAGAGTACTACATTGAGCACGTAGATGAACAAAATGGAACAGGTTCAATCCATTCACTTGTTAACCTGGTAAAAAACAAAGTGTATGTACCCAGCTTATAAGAACAGTAATTTGTCCATATTTCTTCGATACATTAATTAACTTCCACCTTCGGGTATGGTTTCATGTTAGATTAAGTTCATGGACCATCTTCGTTAACAATCTATCCCCTTGTTTAAGTCTACACCATATCTCTTTGCCACCTCTTTGCTGACGGATTCCCGCTTTTACCCACATCCCTCGCGATTAAGGGAATAATAAGAAAGCTGACCCTGCTACTACGGTAAACAAATTCCAACACCAACATCAGCAAGCGCATAATCATCTAACGTTTTACTTTTCCCTTCGAATCTACGATATTAAAAAAGACTATTCCCACTGCTACTGTCCCAGTCGAACATCCCCATACTTGAAACGATTCATGATGATTGGGAATACAGTATCTTCTTTTTAAAAAAAATATATTTATTAAATTGTCGCAGTCAACGGATTATGTTGCTTAATTTCTTGTATTGATAGATTTAACGAATAGTTCCCATAATCGAGAATTTTATTAAGAAAAAGATTCAATAGTTCTTGAGAGTTAACTTTTATTTTTAAATGGTAACAACCTTCTCCCGATACTCGGTGAGCTTCAACTATCTCATTTCTATCATTAATAAAACGTATAAACGAATCATGGTTTGCTGTTTCCATATAAATAATGACAAATGCTGTATAAGAAAGTCCTAATTTCATTTCATCGACTATTAGTGAGTAGGCTTTAATTACTCCATTTTCCTCAAGTTTTTTAATCCGATTTCCTACTGCTTGTCCCGTCATATGAATTTGTTCACCTAAGTCTTTCCACTGAATACGTGAATTTTCGGATAATAACCGAAGGATTTGAAAATCAATGTTATCAAGTTCCATAATAAATTCCTTTCACCATGAAATGCTTTGATATAAAAGTGTTTCATCAAAGTATCGATAGAAATCAATATATCATTTATCATTATTTTGTACTAAAATTTTTTAAAGAGGTGGAAAAAATGAGCACAGCTTTAATCATTGTCGATATTCAAAATGACTATTTTCCAAATGGAAAGATGGAATTAAGCAACCCTGAAAAAGCAGCCGCTAATGCTGCTAAAGTTCTTGAATGGTTTAGGCAGAATAACAAAGATAATATTTTTCATGTCCAGCATATCGCTAGTGATCCTGGGTTAGGCTTTTTTCTTCCGAATACGGATGGAGTTAAACTGAATGAAGCTGTTCTACCATTAGAACACGAAAGCATTATCATAAAACATTTCCCCAACAGCTTTTTACAGACTGAATTAGAAAGCAAATTAAAAGAAAAAGGAGTAACAAAGCTAGTGATTACAGGTATGATGACGCATATGTGCATTGATGCCACAGTCAGAGCTGCAGTGGATTTAGGCTTTGAAACTACTCTTTTTGAAGATGCATGTGCGACAAGGGACTTATCTTATCAAGATAAGGTCGTTCCAGCTGAACAGGTCCATTATGCCTTTGTCAGCGCACTTAACGGTATGTATGCCAATGTAATTTCGACCGAGGATTTCCTGGAATAAGAAAATAATACAACCTTGTAGAACCAATAATTTATTATAAGTGGGAGCTTGTTTTTAAACAAGCTCCCAGACTGTAGACAAACTCGATGAAAAAAATTGAGTTTGTCTATTTTTATGACTTGTACAATTTGGACGTTGATTGGAACGTAAGGCACTCGCTTTCCGCGGGCGGTCGGGGAGCCTCCTCGGCTTTCGCCTGCGGGGTCTCCCCTAGACGCGCTTTTCTAAGCAGGAGTCTCGTACACCCTCTCCAATCAACTTTGTCTTACCTTTTAGATAGAACACTTTTGCCAGGAGTCATTTTTGTTTTAAAATAGAAGTATTAAAACTTGAGGTGATGAGAATGCCTTCTAAACATGATTCTATTCAGGGAGATCAACTGGTACCTGCGATCTAGGTGGTTCGTAAAATTGAGGCTGCCATTGACTTTAAAGCATGCAATTGTATGGGAATAACAACCAAAAGTCATCTTCAATGATAAATCCAGGCATAAAATATCTTTCCATTTCGTTTTACTTATTATCTTAGTAGAATCGACTTTTATCAAATACTCTTATGTTTTGGAGGGGCTCGCAAAGACGGAGAATACCCCTAGAACAATATATAAATAACCAGTTATCCGATTCTGCAACCTAGAATTCAATTCAGTACCCAGAATCCGCTTTCTAATACTTGCTGCAAGTACTGCATACAGACCATCACTAATAAAAGCTAGGATAATAAATATAGTTCCTAAAAGTAAAAATTGTATTGTGACTGATACGGCCGAAGGTGATATGAATTGCGGAAAGAAGGCTAAAAAAAAGAGTGCTGTCTTAGGATTCATTACTTCCACGAGCGCAGATTCGTAAAATATCTTTACTAACTTTTTACTAGGGGCTTTTGGAATTTCTGAAGTCGTTCGATTAGATTTAAAAAATAAAGTCCTGCACCCCAGATAGATAAGATAAGCAGCACCCAAGTATTTAACGATATTAAAGGCTGTTGCTGATGTCATAAGAATCGCTGAAACTCCAACCGCTCCAGCTAAAACGTGAACAGAACCGCCAAGTGATACACCAAGAACTGATACTATGCCCGCTTTCTTCCCTTGGTCTATACTTCTTGCCATAATATACAACACAGCCGGTCCAGGTATTATTAACAATGTAGCAGCAGCAATTACAAATAGCCAAATATTAGAAAACTCCATAAAAAGCAACTCCTTATTGTATTTTGGCACAAGATTTATTGGGCTCCTCCTTGATGGTGAAAGCAAGGTTACACTTTTTTAAGGTTCGTTTTCATCAAGGAGGCGATTTGTTGCTCATTTAGAAAAGGAATATGTTCCAACTGTTTTATAATGAGCTCTTGTCTGTAAGGAATGGTTTTGACTTACCTAAATGATAAACACCATTTTTGCTTTTAGGGGTGCCATAGCAAACCCTAGTAATATGCCAATCATTCAATTGACCCTTTCCTTTGCTCTCGCATCCATTGCGCAACCTGAATTTCCCCTTGTTCATTTGATTTTTCAAGCTCTGTAATAATCGCTCTGTAATCGGTGTCATTGCGATTTTGACTCATTTTGGCTGCAGCTTGAATAGATGTGATTTCAATTTCAAAGCCCACTATTCCTTTCATTTCACTCTTAAGCAACTCTGGATCAAACGTTTCCCAGGTCCGGCCATTTTCTCGGTGACCCTCATAATGATTAAGCATAGTATCCAAGGAGGAAATCAGCTCGTCTTCAGTGATTAAACGCGCTGATCCATACGCATGTACAGCTAGATAGTCCCATGTTGGAACCTCTTCGCACTGATACCAACTTGATGAAATGTAAGCGTGCTGCCCTTGAAAAATCAGTAACACATCACTATTATTGTCTAAAGTCTTTTTCTGCATGTTTCCGTATGCAATATGCCCAGTCGCATAGATTTTCCCTTCATCTTCGCGAATTTCCAAAGGAATATGAGTAGCCAAGGGACGATGTTCTTTAACGGTAATCAATAAGGCAAACGGGTTAGACTTCATAATTTGAACTGCTTCTTCATTTTTCATACGATATTGCTTAGGAATGTACACAATAATCTTCCTTTCAACTTATATTTGAATTTTCAAAATAAATATCCGATAAAAAAATATTATTATACAAGTTGACATAAAAAAAGGTACAATATTAAACAAATATACATGTCAGAGGGAATGCAAATGAATAATACCATTTTTACGTTCAATGATAACGCCCCAAAATACAAACAAATCTATGAGAAATTCAAATCATATATTGAACAAGGAGACATTTTGGCAAATGAGCAATTACCCTCCATTCGTCAACTTGCAGATTCATTACATGTAAGCCGCAATACAACTTTACTGGCATATGAACAACTTGTTGCTGAAGGGTATATTCGTGGAGAGGGCAGAAAAGGATATTTTGCAAACGAGTTAGAACCCCGTATATTTCAGGAACCCTTAATCTCTTATGTTAAAAAGCAGACTGGGTCCAAGAGACCTCCGGTAGTTAATTTCAGGGCAGATGCCGTTGATCAAACACATTTCCCACTGAAAATTTGGAGGAGAATGGCTAATCAAGCATTAACATTACAGGATAGCTTTCGATACGGGGAACCATTTGGGGAAGAATGCCTGCGCGAACAAATCTCCACATATTTATTCCAATCACGCGGAGTGAAAACAAATGCAAATGCAATTATTATCGGAAGCAGTACCCAACAAATGCTTGTATACTTGGGACATATACTGAAGGATGAATTCCAGAGTATTATAGTTGAAGACCCTGGTTACGACGGTGCCAGGGAAGCTTTTCAATTCCATCGTTTTATGTTTGAAACTTTGCCGGTTTGTGAAACAGGTGCTGAACTTTCAAAATTAGAACAAATGAAATCACGATTAATCTATGTAACCCCTTCCCATCAAAGTCCAATTGGAGTAAGCATGTCTATCCAACAACGGCAAATGATTATTCATTGGGTTAACAAGATGCGTGGATATATTATCGAAGACGATTATGATAGTGAATTTCGCTATACACAAAAACCATTTCCTGCTCTTGCCTCCATTGATTCGGCAAGAGTCATTTATTTAGGGAATTTCTCGAAGTCCTTTCTTCCAGGAATTCGTTTAAGTTATATGGTCTTGCCACAGCCACTTTTAAATCGTTATAAAAATCAGTTTCTTCATTTTGAAGCTACTACCTCCCTGCTTAGCCAGCTTACAATGGCTAAATTTATGGAAGATGGAGAATGGAGTAGACATATTAAACGCATGCGCCTTGTTTATAAAAGAAAAATGCAGCACTTAGTATCCGCTTTAAAAGAGCAATTCGGTCAAAATATATCCATTATTGGTGAACAATCTGGTTTGTACGTATTAGTCAAAGTACATCTGAAGCATACAGAAGAATGGTTAATTCAACAAGCTTCCTCACATGGAGTTACTGTGTATCCTACGTCCCTCTACTTCATTAAAAATAACACCGACGGACCAATGGTTAAACTAGGTTTCAGTAATCTTTCTTCCAATGAAATCGATGTGGGTGTGAAACTCTTAAAGAAGGCATGGTTCAAAGAATAACTCCAACGTTCTTTGAACGAATGAATTGTAGCTATTGTATTTGAAGCTGCACCGATAAATAATCTTCATAGGTCCCTTAATTTTTAATTGCGATGAAATTAAGTGGCAGCTAGATCAAAAACTAAGCCTAATTTCCATCTGAAATTAGGCTTAATTTTTTAACAAATCTACCACATCAGTTGAACAAGACAATGTCGAATAACTTTTATTTTTGTAGATTCTTCTTCATAAGAGACGCTACTTGTATATTATCTTGTTGAGAAGTGTTTTCTAGATTCTTAATAATCAATTCTTGCCGTTCCACAGGGTGATTTTGACTTAATTTAGCTTTCGCTTCAATTTTTGTGATTTTTATTTTAAATGCTACAATCCCTTTACTCATTCCTTCGATTAATCTGGAATCCACATCAATTAAATTGTATGGGCTATCTGGACTTTCATATTTTTTTACCATATCATTCAGGGAATCGAAAATGACTTTTTGATCTTCGACAATCTCCATCTTTCCATATAAATGGATAGAGACATAATTCCAAGTAGGAACTGCCATCGTTGTTTCATACCAAGAAGGAGATATATAAGAGTGAGGACCTTGGAAAACCGCAAGAACTTTTTGGTATTCTATATCCTTCCATTGTTCGTTTGGACGGGCAAAATGACCATATAATGCACTTTCACCTTTATTTAATGTGAGTGGAAGATGGGTAGCGTATGGTTCTCCATTGTGTTGAGAAAATAAAGTGGCAAAGCTGTACTTTTCGATAAAATCATAAATTATTTCTTCATCCTTGAGTTCAAAATGTTTAGGTATATACATGATTTAGCTCCTCCTTATAAAGTCTTTTCAATTTTCGACTATCTCAAATTTTAAGTATTATAGGAAATATTCTATTATGTAAACTGACATCTAAAAAGGTACAATTATTATTAAATGTACATGTCAATATTGATTACAATTTTCATATACTGATGACCTTTTATTTTGAGTATATAAACTTTCATTTAGTGAATTAATTACGACTTCAATTTTAATCAGTAATTAGACATGATTTCTGTTTAACCAGGCCCGTTATCCAAATCATAGTGAGGTATTTATGAACGAAAATAACAAATAGCCTAATGGTGTTTTTTAATTTTATCCAGCAATCGGGCCAAATTATGGAATAATCCCTTCAAATAAAGTAACTTAATAACTAGATTATTTTATTGGAAGCATACAGATTTAATTATTTTCATTAGAAAGGATTGAAATAGTATCGAAATAAGACATTTAGAATATTTCTTAATGGTCAGTAAAGAACTGCATTTTACAAAAGCAGCTGAAAAATTAGGAATTTCGCAACCAACTTTAAGCCATCAAATTAAAATGCTTGAACAAGATGTGGGCTATGCACTATTCAACCGTATTGGTAAGAAGATTGAACTTACTAAGGTGGGGGAAATCGTACAACAAGAAGCATTGAATATTCAAAATTCCTTACAAAGTATATCTTCTCAAATTAGAGCACTTACAAAAGTAGAAATCGGGGAATTGAAAATTGCCGTGTTACCAGGAGAAATAACTGATTTGGTATCCACTTTGTGCATTAAATTCAACCAATTATATCCAAACATAAAAGTGTTTGTTCAAAGTACTGATCAAGTGGAAAAGGCAGTTTTAGAGAATCAAGCAGATTTTGGTATTGGTTTTGAATTCAATCGTGATGATATGTTGATGGTGACGAAGTTGTATGATGAAGAATTTTACCTGATTAGTAATCAAAGTACTGAAGAGCAGAAGGCTTCATTTTCCGATGTTTTAGACAGTCCGCTTATTTTATTTCCAAATATCCATCAATGCAGAAAAATACTTGATAAAACGAGTCATGAGGTTGGCAGGCAGTTAGAACCCATCGTCGAAACGTCTAGCATTGAATCTATCTTGAAGCTCGTTCGAAATGGGGTTGGCCGCAGTTTTGTTTCGCGTACATTATATGAATTTTATGATACAGAGGATTTATTTTTCCAACGTATTGAAAAACCAACTTTGACTAGATCTGTCTATCTCGTTATGAAAAAGAATCGTTTTATCAATTATGCGGCACGTAAGTATATCGAGTTATTATTATGTGAAATCGAAAGGCTGCGTTTTCATACAGAAAAAGATGAGATAGCTTCTTTAAAAAGTTCTATATTATAGTTTTTATCTATTATTATCATAGAAATGAATGGATAGATAAATGATAAATTCCTCTTTACAATGAAAACAAGTTCATAATCAAATTGTAAAGGGGATTTTCAATTATGTTTCAAGAAGTAGCAGGTATTAAAATTCCAGATTCTCAATTGGCTAAAGAAGCAGCAGATCTTTTACGCGAGCATGGGGACGACTTGTTGTGGAATCATTCAAATCGTGTATTTTTATTTGGTGCAGTCAACGGAAAAAAGATGAAGCAGAATCATGATTTAGAGTTACTATATGTTAGTGCATTATTCCATGATTTAGGTTTAACAAAAAAGTTCAGCAGTCCAGATTTACGATTTGAAGTAGACGGTGCAAATGCTGCGAGGAGCTTTTTACAGCAGTATCAAATTCCAGATGAGTCGATTCGTCTTGTATGGGATGCTATTGCATTACATACGACACCTGGCATTGCAGAACATAAGGAAGCTGAAGTGGCTCTTCTCTTTTCGGGTGTTGGTTTAGATGTGATGGGAGATGGCTTTGAACAGTTCCCTGACGACTTGCGTGAAGAAATTATAAAGGCCTTCCCACGTAACAATTTCAAAAAGGACATTATTCCAGCGTTTTATGAGGGCTTTAAGCATAAGCCAGAAACTACTTTTGGCAATATGAAGGAAGATATTATTGAATATTTTAGACCGGAATATAAAAATAAAAATTTCTGTGAATGTATTTTGCATTCACCTTGGACAGAATAGGGTACAAAAATGACAGAAAGTTTGTATAAAAGGTTATATCGGCCAAGGAAGCTACTAAAAAATAAAGGCTGTTTTCACATACTTTGTTGCTATTTACCAGGTAGTGGGTTGTGGTTGATTTCCCCTCAAGATGCTCGCTTTCCTTGGTGCGGGCGGTGAGCATCCTCGGCGTAAACGCCTGTGGGGTCTCACCTCTTCCGCTGCTACCGCAGGAGTATCGCACTTCCGCTCCAATCAACCTTAAATAGTTTCGTTTAAAAACAACAATCTTTGCGAAAGGAGCCAAATAAAAAATAAAGACCCCTGTATTTGAAAAAGTAACATTCCATTTTTTAATTCAATTCTAACCTGAAATAAAAATCGATTAAGACTTTCCAGCCCACTTTCTGTCCTGCCAATCGGATGACTTCCTGCCATTACCTTTCGGAAGCTTGCGGGAAATATACATATACTGATATTCTTAAAGCCGTAAAGCAACTTCACCTTACGGTTAAGATTAATCTTGATGCCTGATTCGGCTCTCTCCTTTTGCCCCATCCAAATCAACGGGTATAGTTCACGGGGTCATTCACACGCACATATATATTGAAGAAATGCCGCTCCTTCTTCATTCAATACAATATTGCACCAACTTTAAGCGCTTCTACAGGAAACTGCTCTGAAACTGGAAGTCCCCCCGTATGAAATGACTTTTGGTCTTTCTGTTACTTTTACTATCTCACGGGTCTCAGAAGATGAAACTAGACGAGCTCATTTTCCATTTGTAAACAATCCTTCCTTGAAACTTAGATATTTTTAACTTTCACCTCTATTTTATTTGAATACTCAGACACCCATCCGTTAAGCTAATCATTACTACTGACTTCATGATTCGAGACTTGCTCTCCCCTATAGATTGCACCAATGCCGGACGCACTTAAATAGCCTTTGCTGCATTGAGCAAAGGCTTACCTTTTTGACGAGTTTCTTCTATATAGTAAAAATAAAAATCCCGCCAAGCTATTTCTCCACTTTTTCCTTATTTCTTAACTTCTCCACTTTTTGGGGAGTGAGGGTGATGTCCCGGACAGGGGAAACTCTTCCCCACTCATCTTTGTGAACGATGTGTTTTCGTTCAAATTTGGTCGGAGTATCTATACCTGCGGCAGCTGCAAGGTTAAATAGCCCCTCGCGGAGGGAAATCACGTAATTGGCGACTCGGTATTGTTTTTCCTCAATAACCAGACCTTCCTGCAACTTTGAATCAGTTGTGGCTACTCCTGCAGGGCAATGATTTGTATGGCAGATTTCAGCCATGATGCAGCCAACGCTAATCATAAAACCGCGGGCTATATTGACTAAATCTGCCCCCATCGCTAAAGCGACCGCCACTTTATCTGGAGAAGTCAGCTTGCCTGATGCAATCAGCTTGACCCGGTTACGTACACCATATTTTTTTAACATCTCATCTACAAGTGGCAAGGCTGACATAATTGGGAGTCCGACTGCATCTGCAAGCTCCTGATAGGTTGCCCCAGTTCCTCCTTCCCCGCCATCCACCGTGATAAAATCCGGCCCTTTACCTGTATCTCTCATGGTTTTCGTCATTTCCTCAAGTGCATCAAGATCCCCCACAACAATTTTGATACCGATAGGCTTTCCGCCTACATCCCTCATTCTTTCCACAAATTCGAACAATTCATTAAAATTCTTGAATTCATAGAACCGGTTAGGGCTATTGATCGTTTGACCAGGTTCTACCAGGCGGATTTGGGCAATTTCTTCTGTCACCTTTTGTCCTTCAATATGCCCACCTCTGATTTTGGCACCTTGTGCTAGCTTAATTTCAAATGCCTTTACTTGTTCGATTTCACTTTTCTTCTTGAATTCTTCCCAGGAGAACTCCCCACCTGGTGTCCTTACTCCAAACAGTCCCGGACCGATTTGCATCATGATGTCGGGATTTCCGGAGAGATGGTATTTGGAAAGACCACCTTCACCAGTATTCATCCATGTTCCTCCTGCAAGCCCTAATCCCCTCGACAGTGCAGTGATGGCATTCTCACCGAGTGCCCCATAGCTCATTGCAGACTGTCCTACGAGCCCCTTTAATTTAAAGGGATTCCGGCATGTATCCCCTCCGATTATGACAGCATCCTCGTCTCGTAAAAAGTACGGTTCTATTTGTCTATCTTCCCGCTTCTCCTTTCTGGTCAATAGACCTTCCTCATCTACTTCATATACCCTTGTATTGATTTTTTGGCTATTGTCTATTCTCAATTCTTCCCGGAGATTGGGAAACATACTATTTCGAATATAGTATCCAGCCTCATTGAAGTCACGTTCCGATCCAAATCCGATTAACCGCTCCTTATATTTTCCTGCTTTTACAACATCCTCAAATTCCTTTCTTGAGAAAGGGGTGCCTTCATTATTATTTTCAAATAAATACTGCCTAAGTTCAGGTCCTATTTGCTCTGTCATGTATCTAATTCTGCCGATTAGGGGGAAATTCCTCAGGATTGAATGTTGTTTTTGTGTATCATCCTTTCGGTAAAAGTACGCTGCGGCCGCAACTGTCCCTAAAACCGCAGATCCTTTTAAAACTGTAGGAAGGTAATTTTTTAACTTGGACATTTTATCACCCTTTGCTTCTTATTTTTTGTGCAAGTTACTCGAGTTATCTATAATCTTTGGAGTGCTTCATCAATCAGAATTTCGCCAGAAGTTACATGGAACGTTTTATTAAATACTTCTTCAGTATCCAGCGCTTTGACCAATACAGAAGCAATATCCTCTTTTGGTATCTCGCCTTTGTCATTCACAATTGATGATCCAGCTTCAACTTTACCTATTCCCGGCTTATCCACAGGCATACTTGTCCGTATGACCGTATATGTAAGCTTTTCCTGTTTTAATAGCTCTTCTGAGTGGTACTTGAAATCGTTTGTACTAGAATTCTTGCTCTCCATTTCTTTTGCTCGCATGGTGTTCATCAGAACAAAGCGCTTCACCCCATGTTTCTTAGCAGCCTCAACTGAGTCTATTACTGACTGATGGTCAACCAGTATTGGTTTTCCCTCCCCAGTCCGGGGACTGGCGCCACTCAGGTAGATCACTGCTTCACAGCCCGAAAAAGCACTGGAAAAATCCCTACTTTCCAAAGAAACTACCTCTCGTGCTCCAAGTTTAACCATTTCCTCAACTTTATTTTCTGCTCCTACCAGTGCTACCGGGTTATGGTGCCTGTCTGCCAGCTGTTTTACAACGTGCTCTCCGGTCATGTCCTCTGTTCCTATTACCAGAACTCTCATTTTAATACCTCCCTGCTAGTTTGATACTATCTATTTACCACTTTAAAGTTTAATGAAACAATTAAGCGTCTTCACTATATCGTTAATTTTTACGATTCTTTGATAGTTAATTATTAGGGGAATTCCAATTCCTTCAGTGGAAGCAATTAGGCTTTTATTATTACTGAAGCTGTAGGAACTAGATTAGTGATTGGAATTAAATGGTAACGAAACCCCGACTCCGCTCTTGAGAAGTAAATGGGGTTTGATTCTGGGAATTATAGAAAACTTGACAATAAAGACGATTATTTCCTGGGGAAACAAAACCAAAAATTATCCCTTATAAATATTCTTTTTTTATGTAAATCACTCCATACATTCCATAGTTAATCGCCCCAGCCTTTCTTACGAACACCATTTTGAGGAATTCCATACGAAGGATACTGGCCATAGAATAAAAACTATATTTATTAATCCGGAAATGAGGAGCCCCATTTTTTTCAAAACTGAAAAATTAGGAATACTAAACTGACCAGCTTTCCATATATGAAAAAAGAACCTCTAGTAATAAACTAGAGATTCGGGATTAATAAATATATTGTTATTTAAATATGTTAATTGAAAGCAATTAAATTAATAAATTTCCATAATACGAGATAAACGAATAGAGAAAATCTTTTGATTTTCATCCTTTAAGGAAAGGGTTTGTTCATTAAGGTTAAGTTTATGCAATTGACCCTTGCATGTTTTTAATACTCCTTCTTTATAATAAATGATGGTTGTTATGCCCTTTTTTTTCAACGATTTTAAGATCACCTGATTATCTCCTTTCTGTCTATTCAATTATTTATTTAAAATTGTATGATAATTGGTGCAAAACTATGAAATCAATTAGGATATATATATTATACAATGGAAACCGTAAGCGTTTTCATCATTGTTGTGAACAATTTGTGAAGGTTTGAACATTAGAATATTTTAGGGAATGGTTAAATCAATAATAAAAAATGAATATTAAGTAAATCGATTTTTTAGTCTGAAAATTACTTAACGTATAATATCCCCGTTTTGTCGGCGGACTCCCTTATCGACAATACGGACTGATTTCTTACATGATTTATCCGAAGTCATTCCAAGATCGTACATAGATTTTCTAGTCCAGAAAGAATTGAATTCCCTATCTTTTTCAAATTGTCATTTGGACTAAACAGTATTGCTTTTCAAAAGTTAGGTTAAAATGAGGTTGATAGATTTGAATGTTTGATCATTTTTTTACAATACAATATATTGACGGCTTCAATACATGATGCGATTCTTCATTAAGAAGGATCGCTTTTTCTTTGCGGCATAATCTTAAGGGAGGCGGGTGTCAGAAACGATTGATATTCGGAATTTAAAGACTAATGACTCATTTACAAACTATTCAGTTAAATACATAATTAGGAAGATTATGAATAAGGAGGGATTATATGTATAGAAAATCACTAACAGTACTATTAGCTGCGGGTATGGTTCTATCAACCGGTACAGTATTTGCACAAACTAGCGGAGCAATAAATGCCCAGTCTGACACAGCTTTTGATAACAAAGTTATCAAAAAAATTAGTGCGGACAATATGTATAATACGATTGCCTATCTATCAGAACAACCGAGAGCTGCTGGTACAGAAGGGGAGCTCCGTGCAGTCAAATACATAGAAAGTCAGTTTAAGAGTCTTGGTTTCGAAACAAAGATTCAGCCTTTTCCCATCTATGATACGGTGCAAAATGTAAAAGTAAAAATTGGTGACAGTGATTTAGGAGGAACACCGCGTGCCCTTAGCGGCAGTATCAGCGGAAAGGTAACGGCCGAACTTGTTAATGTTGGAAAAGCAAAGCCAGAGGAAGTTGGAGAAAATGTATCCGGGAAAATTGCACTAGTTGAACGTGGGGACATTACCTTTGTTGAAAAGGTTCAGAATGTCCTAAATAAAGGAGCGGTTGGCGTTTTAATGTACAACAACTCACCATCAGGAAATAATTTCGGACAAGTATCAGCGGGGCAAAATATACCTGCTGTAGCCATTACCCAAGCCCAAGGGTTAGAGTTGGTCGAACAGCTTAAAACTAAACAAATCACGTCCACTCTTGAAGTGGGAAAAGCTGAAAGAATCGAAAAGACATCCTACAATGTCATCGCTTCCCTAAAACCAAAAGCCAATAAGGATAATGGTCAAATCGTGACTGTTGGAGCCCATCATGATTCTGTCCCGGGCGGCCCTGGTGCAAACGATGATGCTTCTGGTGTATCAGCTGTGCTGGAACTGGCAAGGATCCTGGCCAAAACCCCAATTGACACTGAAATTCGCTTCCTCACGTTCGGATCTGAGGAAAGAGGGCTCGTTGGATCATCCTTCTATGCTGATTCCCTTCCCAAAGAAGATGTAGACCGCATGGTGGCTCACTTCCAAATGGATATGATAGGCGGACGTGACGCTGGCGAGGATAATCCTGCAGGTGGTTTGATTATGTATACCATTGATGGAAAGAAAAACCTTGTGACGGACCTGGGTTCCTCAGCAGGGGCCAGAACGATGGATGTTGCGATTCCTTATGGACAGCTGGGCAGGAGTGACCACCAACCATTCCATGAGCTTGGCATTCCATCCGCCTTGTTTATCCATTCCCCTGTAGAGCCTTGGTATCACCAGCCTACAGATACACTGGATAAGATATCGAAAGAAAAATTGCAGCAAGCAGCTGAAATTGTCGGTGCCAGTGTGTATCAAATTGCCCGTCCGGAAACTCCGGCATTAACAAATGCACGTGTAGCTCCTGGTACGGTAGACTATGATTTTGATGACCGTCCGGTAGATTAAATACTTCATTGTGAGATTAATAATGGATCTTGGAGAAAATAAGGAGGGCATCTGTGTAGTTTACAGATGCTCTCTTCTTTTTATCGGCCAGCGCCTTGTGCTTATTTTTTCACCATTACTAAGCTCTAAGTCTAGTGAAAAATTTTATATGAAATATGTAATAAAACATACATGCTCATCCAACTCCAATATCATTCCCACTGTAAATATTCCATATTATTATCAGTGTACCTCTCCAATACTACTTCACTGGAATAATTTCATCAATCAATAGATAGAAATCCAAAAACAGCCCAAACTTTAAAGTGTGGGCTTTTTTTGGAAAATTTAGGTTACAAATTAAATCATAACGCTTTCTAAGTCGCAAGTAACATAGCCATGTTCTAACTGTGAATGAACCAAAGATAAAAATGAGAAATTGAATCTCGTCCTCTTTCAGAAATTGGAGTATTTTCAAAGCTATCCCTCCTTGAATTTTTAAAAGCAAGCTGTTTTATCTTCTGTCAATACGAATACAGAATACATGTTGTTGGAGGTCTTTCACATCTTGATCTTTTTGGGCAGCCATCATTAGCATTAGCGAACAGACGCCATGTGAACTCGGGTTTGCAAAAGAGTCATACTGAAAGCAGATAAGCAAAAACAGCAGAACTTCCAAACCGAACTCGATTTGATAAAAACTTGATGAGCGACTCCTATTCTTTTTTATGAGGATGATAGTCATATCCGTGATTTTCAACCTCTACAATGCCACACCTGGTAAACTAAAGGAAAACAGAAACAAGTCCAGTATTCTGAATTTTACACGACTCTTCACATTTTGGTACAGTAGTGAATCCAGAACTTGTTCCTGCTGTCCACAAAGTTTCTTCCTTTCTAATTAGCCGTTTTTTTCGATGCGAAGCTATCGTGCTCTATACCTTTGGATTTGTTGAGGGAGCTGGCTTCCGTTAAACTCATATTCTTTGTTTCCGGAGCCATGAATAGAGAGACTAAGAATCCAATGAAAAGAATCGCTCCACAAATATACAGCGTAGCTGCCAAACCATAAGTCGCCATAATGGCCGGAGAGAAAAACGTACCAATGGCAGAAGCGATACGGGCCACTCCTGTGGTAAAGCCCATTGCCGTACCCCTAATATGGGTTGGGAAAAGTTCATTCGGATAGATCCAGGTATGGGCTCCCATCCCGGTATTAAACGTTCCATATATGACAAAGAGAGCTAAGATAAAAACAAATGGCACATTTAATCCAGAGATTGCTCCCAGTATGAATAAAGAGATGGAACATACTAAAAATGACCAATAGAGAGTAGGTCTTCTCCCAAACTTTTCCACAAGATAAAGGGCAGGAAGTAAGCCAATAAGATAGATAAGATTAATGACCGCTGCCCCCAGGTATTCTCTCGTTCCATTTGCAAAACCAAATTGTGCAAGAATCTCAGGAATATAGGTATTTATTCCATAAAGGGGGAGAACTTGAAGTGAATAGAAAAGCGTAACAAAAAGTATTAATTTTCCATAACCATTTCGAAACATATCGAGATAGGAGGTTTTCTCCTTCTCCTCAGCTTCGGCCGACAGGATTACATTTTCCCCGAATATTTTCTGAACAATTGCTTTTGCTTCTTTTTCCCGTCCTTTGCTGGCCAGCCAACGAGGGGATTCTGGCATATTTAAACGTGAAATAAGCATGATGATTACTGGGATCGCACTGCTTGCAAGCATCCATCTCCAGCTGTCATCACCAATGGACAACATAAGATATCCGACCAAAAAGGAACTTACGTAACCGATATACCAAAGTCCATTAAGACCTCCAAGTAAGGAACCACGATTTTTTGTCGGTGAAAATTCCGTCATCAAGGCGCCTGCAATGGGATAATCCGCCCCTACCGCAATCCCTAAAATAAATCGTAAAATGACCAACTGCATGGGATCATTGACATAAAACTGAAGGATTGACACGACTGCCATGACAAGCATATCGATGAGAAACATCTTTTTCCGGCCAATAAGGTCTGTAAGATAGCCTCCTATTATTCCACCAAATAACATACCCGCAAGAGTTGCCGCCCCAATCAGACCTATCATGGTTACAGACATATCAAGTTGAGTCTGCATGACAGAAAGTGCTACCGCAATAATTCCTATAATATACCCATCGAGGAATGTACTCCCACTGGCATAAGCAAACATTTTATAATGAAACCGACTTAAAGGCATTTCTTCCATTGTACGGACCTTACTCATAAATTCCCTCCTGTGACTTATTAAAATGTCAGTAAATTAATAAGTCTTGATATAGTTTTGAAAAATGAGTTTAAATGAGTCGCTCTATAAATTCATCGTGATTGATGTAAAACCACAGTCGTGAATTTCTTTCTTTAATATTGAAGAGGGCCGGTTCCTAGCTGTTACTGTGCTGCACTGAACCTTGTTTGAACAGCTGTTCATCAGTTAAGAACAACCTCCAGCAAGTAATGTTAATGTTAATTGTAGTTTTATACAGCCTGGAAAAACATAGGACGATTCTTGAACGGATAAGATTGAGACTATGGATAAGAACATCAAATGATTTTTTAGAAGCAGCTAAAACGTTTACATTTCCCCGAACTTGAGGTACCGTTTCATTAGTTCAAAAAGCAGCACCCACTTGTGGACCATAAACAATCTTATCAAGAGCTTCTCCAATCACACGCAAAATATCTACTGCTATTTTGCGTGTGATTGGAGAAGGAGTCGCAAGGACTGCATAGCGTGCTTGCAACTCCTTCCCTACTCCATTTTAAGTATGGCGTACTATGACAGATTAAATGATATTAACCTTTTACAAATACTGTTTTAATATTTGTAAAAAATTCGATTGCCGCTTGACCTTGTTCACGTGAAAGAGAACTGGATTTTTTCATCCCGCCAAATGGAGCCTGTAGTTCTACTCCAGCACTCTCAGCATTGATGCGTACAAGGCCTGCTTCCATTTCATTGATGAACGAAAGCATCTTTTGAATATTTGTTGTAAAGATGGATGCACTAAGTCCAAACTCTACATCATTTGCCACTGTTAATGCTTCTTCCATCGTATCGACTTCCATCAATGCTAATACAGGTCCAAAAATTTCTTCTTGAGCAATTGTCATACTGGAGGTTACATTTTCGAATACAGTCGGTTGTACATAAAAGCCATTCTCCAAGCCAACAGCTTCGCATTTGCGTCCACCAAATAAAAGCACTGCACCTTCCGCTTTTCCTTTTTCAATGTAATCCAATACCGTAATTAATTGGCTTTCACTCGAACACGGCCCCATCCAAGTGTCACTACTTAATCCTTCGCCTACTTTTATTTCCTTTACTTTAGCTAGCAGCTTTTCTTTAAATACATTATAAACAGAGCTTTGAATGATTACGCGGCTAGTAGCGGTACATTTCTGGCCTGTTGAGCGAAGGCCTCCATTTATTGTTGCTTCAACAGCAAGATCAAGATCGGCATCCTCAGCGACAATCACTGGGTTTTTCCCGCCCATTTCCAATTGATATTTAGCTCCGCGTGCAAGCGCTCCTTGACCAACCCGTTTTCCTACACTATCTGAACCAGTAAATGTGATGCCATTAATATCAGGATGATCAATAATGCCTTGTCCAATAATGGTACCTGAGCCTGTAACCATATTAATAACACCAGCTGGCAATCCCGCTTCATGGAAACATTCTATTACTTTTGCTGCTGTTACGGCTGTTTCGGTTGCTGGCTTTAATACAACTGTATTACCGTAAACAAGAGCCGGTGCCATCTTCCAAATTGGAATCGCAACGGGAAAATTCCACGGTGTAATTACTCCCACAACCCCTAGCGGCACTCTACTTGTGAACATAAATGCTTCACTATCTGTAGAAGGGATTACATCTCCTATTTTACGCATCCCCTCTCCGGCATAATAGCGAAGAATGGCTACACCACGTGCCGTTTCACCTTTCGCCTCTTGGAGTGTTTTTCCCATTTCCCTTGTCATTGTTTCTGCCACTTCTTCTAATCTTGCCTCTAATACATTGGCAACTTTATAAAGATACTCTCCTCTTGCAGGAGCCGATAATTTTCTCCAAGCGATTTGTGCCTTTTTGGCCGATGTAACTGCTTGATCCAAATCATCTTTTGTTGATTTTGAAGAATATCCAACGATTTCGTTTTTATTAGCAGGATTAATGCTAGCCTGAACTTCATTAGTAGAAGAAGATTTCCATTCACCATTTATATAATTAACATATGTTTTATTTTCAGCCTTCACTGTCATCAAATCAATCCTCTCTGTAATCCAACTTTTTAATAAATATAAATTTTCAAAATATTTTACTTCCTAAGAAAACAATAAAGGGAACTGTCAAGATTGCACAAATTGTTGAATAAACCGCTGCCTTTACCCCTATTTCTTCATCTTGTGTATAACGTGCTAATAATACTGGAGCGATTGTCATCGTAGGCATTGCCACTTGAATAATAATTACTTGCTTCATCATCATGGAAAAGTTAGTAAATACCACAACTACTATTGTTAAAATCGGGAAGATAATTAACTTCAATAATATAGGTACTGTCAATCTACTAATTGACATAGTCCCCCTTTGTTTAAGCATCATCCTTATAAGAATTCCAATGTAAAGCATTCCAAGAGGGGTAGCTAAATTTGCTAACATACCATTTAATTGTTGAATAACTTCTGGCGGTTGAATTTCAGCAACGATTACAAATAAAGCTATAACTATTGAAATAATTGGGGGATTAATTAATTGTTTTAAAGATGCAAATGTAAACTGATAATTATCTTGCAATAACGCAATAGCTACTGTGAATAAAACAATGCCTACACCTGTATCAAATGCTGCAGCAAGTAGAGCCCCTTTGGGACCGAATATTGCCGCACATAAAGGAATCCCAATAAATCCCGTATTCCCCAATCCAGCAATAAAAGCCATTTTCCTTGCATTACTAGGAGAATAGTTAAAAATCCTGGCAAAAACCCACCCTAATAGTAACGATAATAAACTGATAATTATTGAAAAAATAAAAATAATGATCAGCTGGGACATTAACTCTTTCCCTACCTTGGTTTTAAAAGCACCATCCAAAATGATGCATGGGATCGCTACATTAATCATGATACTTATAAGTAGTTGCTTTGATTCAGCTGTGATTTCATTGGTTCTTGCAATTACATATCCAATTACAGATATAACCGCCATAATAAACATTGGACCTAAGATCGATAGAAATACCAAGTAAAGCTCCCCTCTTAAAAAGCAAAAGTTAACATTATGCTTAGAATCTTATAATTAAGAATTTTTGATAGGCTCCTATTATTTTGTGAATTTAACTTTCACTTCTCCTAAATGTTCAAATACAGCTGTGAATTCATCACCTGGCACAACATCAATAGTAGTAGCAAGGGCACCAGAAAGTATCACTTCTCCAGCTTGTAATACTACATCGAACTCTGCTAATTTATTTGCAAGCCATGCAACACAAGCTGCCGGATGCTCCATTGCGTTTTTTCCTATCCCTTCTTTCATCAATTGACCATTTTGATAAACTTTCATGTTGATATCAGGAAGATTAACCTCATCCACTGAAATAGGTTTATCTCCAAGAACATAAAGACCAGAAGATGCATTATCTGCAACGGTATCTTGCAATTTCACATTCCAATCTTTTATTCTACTATCAATTATTTCAATAGAAGGAAGAACATAATCTGTTGCTTGAAGAACATCTTCAATGGTAACATTCGGACCCTTTAAATCTTTCTTTAACACAAATGCGATTTCAGATTCGATCTTCGGCTGAATGACATCATTAAAGGACACCTCATGGTTATTTTCAACAATCATATTTTCAAATAAATGTCCGCAATCTGGCGTATCAATACCGTACATGATTTGCATGTCACGAGAAGTTAAACCAATTTTTTTACCAACAATCTTAACTCCTTGAGATAGTTTTTCCTGAACCACTTGCAGCTGAACTTCATAAGCTTCGTCTAACGTTAAATCTGGCTCCACTTCAGTTAATGGGTTATTCGGTTTTTGACTCTTCTCAGCTTCAATTAAATAATTTGCAAGATATTTAATTTTATTAGACACTACTCTATTCAATAGAGAGCCCTCCTCGTATATGAATTAATTCTCAAGCTTATTTTGCAATATTACTTTCCCGAATTTCTCTGACCTTTTAAAGTATTCCTGAGCGTCTCGCGCTTTTTCTAATGGAAAAACCTTATCAATAAGCGGCCTTATTTTCTCTGAGTGAATCACATCTAACATTTGATCGAATTCTTTCCGAGTTCCTAACGTGCACCCTATTATTGAAAGATGGTTTAAATAGACTGTACGGATATCAAGCTGTGTAATCGCCCCGCTAACAGCACCGGATATTGCTAACCGTCCCCCATTTCTTAGTACCTTCAAACAAGTTGAAAATAAAGGATCCCCCACAACATCCAGTACTACATCAACCTTTCCATCTGCAGCCTTTATAACGTCATCTGCTAAAGTTGTTGATTTGTATGATAAAACTTCATTTGCTCCCAGTTCTACCATTTTTTCTTTTAAAGATAGATCTCTTACTAGTGCAATGACATTTGCACCAAATACTTTTGAGGCAATTTGAACGGCATAGGACCCAACTCCTCCAGTAGCCCCTGTAATAAGTACCTTTTCTCCAGGAACAACTTTACTTTTTTCAAGCATATGCCATGCAGTAAAACAGCTAACAATAAAAGAAGAACTTTCAACATAACCAGTCAGCGGCATTGGTCTGCACAATTCCTTTGGCCATGTAATATACTCGGCATAACCACCATCACACTCAGAACTCATTAAGGTTATATCATCTGCCATATGTTCTAAACCTTCAGGAGCTGAAGATATAAATGGAAATAACACTACTTTTTCACCCAAGCATGCTGGATTAATATTTGAACCTACTGCTACGATTTGCCCTGCAACATCTGTTCCAGGAATGCGAGGAAAAGAAATGGCCTCTCGTTTCCAACCCGCTTTTTCGCTTGACTTCGTATCTGTACCGTAACCGCCTTCACGCATTAAAATATCTGAATTATTTACAGCACAGGCATATATTTTTACTAGTACCTCATTTTCCTTAGGAATTGGTACAGGTACTTTCCGTTCCTCAAGCTTTTCCACTCCCCCATATTCTGTTACAACTACTGCTTTCATTTTTGATGGAATCGATTGTAACAAACTATTTATTCCCAATTTCCACTCCCCTATCATTTTGCTGCTACTTTGTAAAAAAGTCGATATATTGTCTATTGCACCATTGAGTTCTTTTAACATTTTTACTTATCGATAAAGAATCCAGAGATGTTACGCTTCATTGTAAGGATTACCGTCAAAAGGCACTTGAGCTACTTTAATAGAGTCGGTTGGACATCCTTCAAAAGCATCTATCATATCTTCCTCGATTTCATCAGGTACCAATGTGGTTCCCTCATTATTATCTAATAGTACAAACGCAATACCTTCATCATCATAATCATAAATTTCAGGAGCTGTAGCACCACAAGCTCCACAAGCAATACAAGTTTCTTTATCTACGATCGTATAGTTAGCCATTCTTGCTCGCTTTCTCCTCTCTAATCTTTTGTTTTGTCTCGAGCCTTTCCAAAAAAGATTTAGAAAGCTAAGGTGATTATTTTAGAACCGCCGCCTGTAATCCAGTCTTTAAATAAACTCACTCATCAGTTTCTCAAAATGGTTGGGATGAAGCTCAATGTTTGAATGAGCCAGTGACTGTTCAGCATAACCATTTGCGAGATCTTGATATGATAGACGATCTTTGTCTTGATAAATAATGCCTTTCACAAGACTTTCATGTTCGATTAATGTTTTCATAGCCATTTCCCGGCTAGCAGGATCGTACCCTTCAATTTCATTCAGGTTGACTAAGTGTTCTTTAAACCAGTCATATGTGTTTACTTTATTATAGGTAACGCAAGGACTGAACACATTTATCAAAGAGAACCCTTTATGCTTAATTCCTGCTTCAATAATCGCTGTCAAATCTTTTAAATCAGTAGAAAAGCTTTGAGCAACAAATGTTGCTCCGCTTGAAACAGCTAATTCCATTGGCGACAGTGTTTTTTCAATTGCACCATGTGGAGTTGATTTTGTTACAAATCCAGCAGCAGAACGTGGAGAAGTCTGCCCTTTTGTCAGTCCATATATCTGATTATCCATTACAATATAAGTAAGGTCGATATTACGGCGCATCGCATGGATTGTGTGGCCCAACCCAATTGCGTAGCCATCACCGTCGCCGCCAGAAGCAATAACAGTCAAATCTCGATTTGCCATTTTGACACCTTGGGCAATTGGCAGTGAACGCCCATGAATACCATGAAGACCATATGATTTAATATAACCTGAGATCCTCCCTGAACAGCCAATGCCAGAAATAACAGCCATATTTTCCGGTGTAAGTCCTGCATTGGCTGCAGCCCGTTGGATTGCTGCCTGAACAGAAAAATCACCACAGCCAGGACACCAATTCGGCTTTACATCGTTTCTAAAATCTTTAAACGTAATTGTGGACATGTACCAACAGCTCCTTGCTTGCATTGTAGAGGTGAATTGGCTGAAATGGATTACCGTCATATTTTAATAAACTCTTCACTTTATCTATGTATCCAACATTCATCTTTATTAAATTCGCTAACTGACCAGTGACGTTGTTTTCTATAACAAGCACATTTTCAGCAGCTTTGATAAATGGCAATAAAGACGCGGTAGGAAACGGGTGGATAAGTCGAATATGCACATGGTTGACTTTTATTCCTTCTTTTTCAAGACGACTCAATGCTTCTTCAATTGCTCCGATTGTTGAATTGAATCCAACAAGCAAAAGCTCAGGTTTTTCATAAGGCGCATATACTGTAATAGGATTTGGAAAACGTTCAGGTAATTTGTCTAGCTTGCGCATACGCTTATCCATTTGCAGCTTCCGATTAGTTGGCGCTTCAGAAGGCCTTCCTGTTTCATCATGTTCTACACCTGTCACATGGTGAATGCCATTTTTGGTTCCTGGTATCACTCGTGGAGACACTCCATCCTCCGTCAATTCATATCGTTTAAAATATGCTTTTTCATCCTCTGGTACAATTTCATCTATTTTCAATTTTCCACGGCGAATTCCTATATAATTGAAATCAAATGTCTCAACTGTTTGCTTCCCTAATGAAAGTTGCAAATCAGTCAGTAATATAACTGGGCATTGATATTCTTCAGCGATATTAAATGCTTCAACTGCATCGTAGAAAGCCTCTTCAGCTGTGCTCGGTGCTATCACCACTTTAGGAATCTCACCATGGGTTCCATAGATCATCGCCATTAAATCTGATTGCTCCTGTTTCGTGGGCAAGCCAGTGGAAGGACCCCCTCGTTGTGTATCGACAACTACAAGCGGAATTTCTGTCATTCCTGACAATCCGATAGCTTCCATCATCAGAGAAAGCCCGGGACCAGCTGAGGCGGTAAACGAACGGGTACCGGCGTAGTTAGAACCAATTGCCATGGTAGCAGCAGCAATTTCATCCTCTGTCTGAATGACTGCTCCACCCACTTCAGGAAGTTTATCAATGAGATATTCCATGATCTCAGAAGCAGGCGTGATTGGATAAGCAGCCATGATGCGGACTCCTGCCGCGAGCGCCCCGAGTGCAATTGCGTCATTGCCGATCATGAATAGGCGTTGCTGTCCATCTGCCTGAGCTAGTCCTAGTGGAGTAGGCACATCCCCTAAATTTCCCTGCATGAAAGTATAACCTTGATGGATTGCTTCCATGTTTTTCTGAATGACATCGTTGCCTTTTTTACTGAAGATTTCTTTAACGACATCAGCAAAAACGGCTGGATTGAGACTAATGATCGCACAAGTCGCTCCAATGGCGACCATATTTTTCATTAGCGGTGTACCGAGTTCAGCTGCTATTTCGGTGAATGGCACGGCGTAAAATTTTGCTTCTGTATCTTCCGGTTTGACTGGTTTAAATTTTGAATCAGCAATAATTATGCCTTCACTATGAAGCTCGTAATAATTCAGATCAATTGTTTCCTGATCAAATGCTACTAATATATCTAGATCATCAGCAATTGTACTAACTCTACTGGTACTCACTCGAACCTTATTGTTTGTATGACCACCTTTAATTCGAGATGAAAAGTGACGGTATGCATATAAAAAATAGCCTAGTCGGTTTAAAGCCTTGGAAAAGATTTCTCCCGTACTCTCAATACCTTCTCCCTGTTGACCCCCGACCTTCCATGAAAGTTGATGTTTCACCAATTTCACTCCTCATTATATAAGGCCACCTGCTCAGTTATTACAACTTGAACATACCCTTAAATTGGATTTAAAAAAAAATTAAAATGTCGTCAATATCGCTATTTAGTACTCTCAATTTTTTAACACTTTGTACATACTGTTCTGACCATTATGTCATGGCTAGAGTTAAGTCAGTTATAATGTTTTTTATAAAAAGACCATGATTTAAAAACGATCATGATCTTTTTATAGCAATAAAAAAATCTTTTATTTTAATTTTTATGATACAACACAAGCGTGATGTTCAATTAACGAAACAGTTTTCGGCACTTTATTAAGATACAAGACAATAAAATCCCCTTCTTGACGGACATCATAGGTCTTTAATTTACAATTTTGTGCATCAAATAAAGACTCCCCTGTTTTTATATCAAATCCCCAACCATGTAAAGGACAGCGTAAAATCTCATTATGTTTTCCATACTGATACGTATGAGGATCACTTGGCAGCATCGTTCCATCTATTGAACCATATACCATGGATACTCCCTGATGTGGACATTTATTTCGAACGGCATGTAACTGACCATTAAGATTAAAAATGGCAATTTCTGATCCATCAACTTTTACTAATTGTCGTTGACCGGGTTTTAAATCCTCTGATGAACAAACTGTAACACTTTTTAATTCACCCATTTTCCATTTTCCTTTCTATTGTCGATTAAAATTATAAGTATTTAAAGCGTTTTCATAAAAGATTTTATTTTTTAATTCTTTTGGAAAAGTATTGAATACCCGATCTGCTTCATCTCCGTCCCAGTGTGGATAATCACTGCAGTAAAGAAGCATTTCCTCTATCCCAGCCATTTGAATGATTTCTAATAAATCTTTAGGACGGTACGGTTCCTCAATTGGCTGCGTTCCTAAGCGGACATTTCGTTTAATATATTCGCTAGGTAATTCTTTTAACCACGGTACTTCTTCACGAAGTGTCTTCCAATTTTTATCTATTCTCCACAAAAGTGGCACTATCCCAGCTACACCATATTCTACAAATACAAATTTTAGTTTAGGGAACTTTTCAAAGACCCCTTCACAAACTAAACTCACAATATTTCTTTGAGCATTAAACCCTAAACAAGTATGCCATTCCATGTATGTTGATGCTGGACCTACTGCTTGTGCAGGTCCGTTCTCCCCTGAGGCCTCAGAATCAGGGTGTATCAGCATTTGCAGTCCATAGTGTTCCGCAGCTTCATAAATAGGATATAAATGTCTATTGCCAAATGGAATAGTAGTCGTTTGTAAATTAACTGCTACAACTCCTGGTTTTTTCCCGATTCTCTCAATTTCCTTTACGGCTGCCACGGGATCAAGAGGTGATACTAGCATAGACATCTTATACCGTCTGTCCTTTTCAATCCAATTCTCATATTGCCAATCATTAAAAGCTGCATTAAATCCATTAGCGACATCTATATTGTGAAAAGCCCCCATTGTTGCATTACATGAATTTAAAATTCCATACTGTGTATTTGATCGATCAAACAAATCTTTAGCTACAAATTCAGGATCAGAACCCGGGATAGCCCCTTCTGGTGAAAAAGCATCTCCACGTACAACCGAAACGGGGTTGATATATCTGCATTCTGGGAAGCGAAATTCTGCTGCAGAGATTAGCTTCCCTTCAAATGCTTGCTTTTTAAATTTACCAATATTTAAACGCTTTTGAAGAGACTCATTACAATAGGGTACAAGGTCATCAAGTGAACTTAAATATGAATGTACATCAGAATCAATAACCAACTGTTTTGTCTTGGTAGACCCTGTAACACTCTTTTCGTTAATCGCATTAATCATATTAATACTCCTCTCTTAAATAAACGTTTATTAACTTTCAATGATCAATAAATTATCTTCGAAATCCGCCTTTTTGAAAGCATTTAAAAAATCTAGATATTTTAATGATCGCGATTTCTTAACCACAGTATAATTCGTTTTGTAGTTTTTGTAAATATCTGAATAGAGAAAATTTTCTATTTTTATTATTGACCCTAAAAACTGAACAAAAAAGAGGCAGAAAAACAAAAACTGTTTTTCTACCTCTTTTTTTACTTACTTTCTAACATATTTGCAGTATTTAAAGTTATATCTCGGATATATTCCATCGTCTTTTTTGAAGCTTCTTCAGATGTAAAAGTTGCTCGATTATTAAGCAGAGATGTAATCATTCCTTGCCATATCAAGATTGTTATTTCACTAAGTTTTTCAACATCTTCTTTTTTAAATACGCCTTTTTCTGCATATTTTTCTAAAACTTCTCTACTTCTTTTACTTAAATTATGCTCACTAACAATTCCCTCTAATTCTTCCGGAAGTTGAATAGTATCAGACTGATACATGGAAGAATAATTTTTTAAAAGTTCCTCCGGATGTTCTCCTAGATCTGCAATAAATATTGCATGATATAATTCAGGTTCCCTAAAGGAATGGTCACAAAAACATTCCCATCCTAATAAATATTTTTCTAATGGATCTTTTGCTCTTGCGCTATATTTAGGTAAATCCTCAATATAATTCTCTACGAAGCGCATTCCTGCAAAAAAAATGAGGTGAGAAACTTCCGAAAAATAATTATAGATAGTAGAACTTGTGTATCCTGCTTCCTTCGCAATTTTTCTTATACTAATATTTTTGATTCCTTCTTCTTTTATTAGTTTGGCTGTTGCATCAATAAAGTAATTTAACATTCGCTCAATTTGTATATCACTTCTCGCCATTAAGTTTCCCTCCCTTTTCACACAAAAAAGTCATTAATGGACTGTGTGTCCAATATAAATTTCTATTTTATATTACACATTTAACATAACACGGGTCATTTATCATTAGATATTTAGTTAATGTATACGATCGCGATCATAAATTATACTGTGATAATAACATAGTTTTTATAGCTGAACAAGTTGAACCGCTAGACTAGAAGCCTTGAGTCTTGATCAACAAAGTCATCTGAACATTGATAAAAGCCTTAGATGCCATTAAAGAAATGAACGATACCGGTAAAAGAAAAGTAAAGATACCTGAAGTTGCACGGTTAAATTTTGTATCGAATAGATGGCAAAAACATGATCAGATGATGATGGAGCTATAAGTATGATCATTCCTAGGACTTTTTTATTAACCTTTTGATACGCTTTTATCATCTTAACAAAGTTAAGGAGAAAATGTGTATTGCTTGGCAATACAAGTTCTGATAATAAAGTCCTGGTGTATTCCCTCCTCTTTTCATCATTTGAAAGGCTCGAAAATTATCTGTACTTTTAATCTTATCTAATATAAATCCGCAGCTTTTTGGTAATCATAACTTTTAAAAATATGTTTATCCATTCCATTACCTGGATTTTTATTATAACCATATGGTATTAATGAATCATAAGCCCTTATTGCATAATCCTCTAACTTGTGTATCGTTGAAAATGACGTATTCTCTAAAGGAATTAAATTAATACTAAATTTATCTCCTAAACGATAATCCTTATTTACTCCGGGACTTCCTCCATTTTTAGGTTGCCTGCTGCCATATTCATGTTCCCTTCGACATTCTCCTGGTTGATGGTGGTAAATGGTAAATTTTGGTTTCCCAAGAAATTCTCAAGCAAGTCTTTGACATCAATTCCCGAAGATGCTTTTAATGACTCCTGCAACGATGCCATTAAATCCGTTGCATATCCAGTCACTTTATTAGCCCCGCCATTCGCACGCTTCCGCCTGTGTCCACTACAGTAATCTTGTCTATATTACTAAACGGGCTTGCCACTTGTTTTGCATGTTCCGGCAGCATTTTCAAAATCATGTCCATTACGGCGGCTTGTCCGAACTGTTCAAATGCTTCAGCTATTTTCTGCTTAGCTTCTGCTACCCCTTTTAACCTGATGATTTCTTCTGTCGTACCTTGTGTCCTTTGCGCGTCCGCTTTAGCAAGACCGCCCATGCGAACGCGTTCCGCTTCCGCTTTTGTAGAATTTCTTTGCCCGTTCCATGTCATCCACATGAATTTCGAGGTGAACTAATCTTCCCATGATTACCTCCTAGTTATGTTCAAAATTTTTCCTCTTACCGTAAGTTGATACTTATGTAGCTTCATGCCTATGGTGCTTTATTTTTTTTTAGGCTCATTTCGTAAAGAATGTTGTTTTTAAACGAAACTATTTAAGGTTGATTGGAGCGGAAGTGCGAGACTCCTGCGGGGGCAGCGGGAGAGGTGAGACCCCACAGGCGTTTACGCCGAGGAGGCTCACCGCCCGCCCCGCGGAAAGCGAGTATCTGGAGGGGAAATCAACCACAACCCACTACCTGGTAAATAGCAACAAAGTATGGGAAAACAGCCTTATTTTAAAGTCTCAGATGAAGCAGGCTTTTCGATTTGAGTTAACTCACCTCTTTATTATAGGACAGTTGAGGGAATATCTGACAAAAAAAGACAGCTCCCTGGTGGGGGATAGCTACCTTCGTTTACGATTACTATGAAAAGGTAGGAGCGGGGAATTCATCAATTCTCATACGAAGTAAACTATATGGTTTTTCACGGAGGTCTCTTCCATAATGAAATCTCGCCTGCCGATGTAATTGATTCACAATGACATATAAGTATTGATCGGGGCCAATCGAAAAAGTATCCGGCCATAAAATTCTCGGGTCATGTGCGATGGTTTCCATTGCGCCATTCGGCAATATCTTCCTGATACTATTGTTTTCATAGTCTCCCGCATAAACGATTCCTTTTGCACTGGTGATCATTCCATCAGACGCACCTTTTTCCCCAAAATACTGCACATATTGGGATAAATTCAGGTCCTGTATCCTTCTGTCTCTTAGGGCTTCTGTTGAGATCGAGAACAGCTGACGGCTGGTTAGCGGAGCATAAAATAATACCTTTCCATCAAGAGAAATCGCTAAACTATCGGAAGCCAATCTAAATGGGAAAGTCGAGCCGTCCCGGTTTCGATTCATCAAAATTTCACCTTCTACTTTCGGTAAAAAATAGGGATCAGGTGAAGTTGATATTGCCCCACTTAACCGTCTAAACGCGTTCCCATTTTCTAAATCTACGACGATAATAGCCCCTGGCCCTCTGGAAGAAGAATCCGTTATATATGCATAGCCTGCTCTTCCAACCCGAAAATCCAAACGGACATCATTCAGATAAGTTGTTGGCAAGACAACTTCTTCTGTAAAGGTATATACTCTCCTTATTGTATTCGTGCTTAAATCAACAGCAACTAATTTTGCTCCCCCTTGAATAGGTTCAGAAAAATTTGGTGCCCCTGTATCTAGTACCCAAAGTGTTCCTCTTCCATCAGCAACGATACTTTGGACACTGACGAAAGACATCGTAATATTCCCAGTATTAACTAAATTGGTTTCTACACTGGGATAAGGCTGCAATTCACCCTCAACAATTTCTGCCACAGTAAATTGAACGTCGTCTCCCCATTTCGGAAAGCATACAAAAATACGACCGGTTTCGGAAACGCTGACACCTGTAGGCATAGCCCCATAAAAAGCATGCACCAGTTCAAACTCCCCAAAATATTTTTCCATAGGTAACATAGGTTGCATGATATCCTCCTCATCAAATCCGAACGGATATCACCTATATATGATGAAAATTTTTTGTAGTGCCTGGTTCTTGATGAATTTTTCTATCGTGATGGATGCTGTGGGTTTATTAGTCCAGGAGAAACATGGGAGTTTCGATAAAACGGGGAATGAGAACGTCTGAATTTACGTTTGCAGTCAATTTTAGAACTAACATAAAAACTATTTTGATTTGCTCCCGTCCAGCAGCCTGGTTAGAAAATAAATCTGTCTCCTGCCATAAGAAAAGGCAGCTTCAGCAACCTGCCATATTGTAGAGTTGACACAAACTGTGAAGTTAAAAGGAAGTGCGAAAAAAACTTAAGTAAAGGGAGTAGTGAGCCGGCTACTCCCTAAGAACATTAGCCATTACAAATCATAAGTACATTACCATCTGGGTCTTGAAAGTTAAAATAAGCAAAATTTCCAATACGCTCTATTTCTTTAACAATGGCTATGTTATTACTCTTGATAAATTGGTAAGCTTCGTCTATATCTTTTGCGTAGAAATTAAATAAGACATTATTGGATGGCTTAAATATGAAATTAGGATCAAACGTATGGTCATCTAAAGTTAATCCAGTTTCACTTGTTACAGGAATATTGTAAACAGGTGATTCTACAGAGTCATTATTTCGCGAGATGCCAAGGAGATTGCAATACCATTCAACTGATTTCTTTAAATCTTTAACATGGATAAAAACATTGTTTATTTTACTATTGATAGGAGAACTGGCTATTTTCATTGTTTTCCACCTTTCATTGAACCTTACCTAAAGAAATTCAACAAGTTTCAAAAAATTCCTTTAGAAGTTCATCATAGTTCGAAAACACTTTGCTTGTAGAACGTTAGTTCATTAAGCGGGCACCACCAGCAAAAAGCGAATTTAAAACGCTAAGGAGATTTGTGTAAAAAATAACCGGTTCTCACCACGGTAAGGGTGTAACCGGTACTTTTTTCTATTAATGGTTGTTCAACGGACGTAATGATTCTAAGGTAGTAATCCTTTTTTGATCAAATCGATACTCTAAAAGTTATATTTTGTTAATTTTGTTTCGGTATTTTCTTTCTAATCTCAGCAATGGATAAACCAGATTTCTTTAAGCTTTTAATAGTCTCAACTCTTTCCACTGCTGCTTCTCGAGGGTAACGACGTGTTAAGTTTTCATCTAATTGTTCAAATGGAATTAAATTAGATTCGGTACAATATTTTAAAGTACCGTATCTCAAATCAGTTATTCGAGCCAGTTCACCGATAGATATATACTCAGATTTAATGAATAATTATAAAACTAGAAAAACAGGAGAAGAAAAACAAATCGTTTTTCTTCTCCTGTTTTATTTTAGGGACTTATTAGACAGACCCTTTTCTCAATATCAGTATTCTCATTCATAGAAGCAGAATTAAAGAAAGCTCGGGTAGAATACTTGCAATCAAGGTTAAACTAATAAAACTGAAAAATGAGTAGGTGATAAAAAGTCAGGATGTCCTTTCTTGATTTCATGTGTTTATTGGGAGGTTTCCCAAAGTACCTAATAATTAACAAGTACTAAAGTATTCACTAAGATTAAAAATATAAACTATCTGAAGTAGAGCATGAACTGTAGTATTTCCACTTCAAAAAGTGCACAATGATGCATGGGGCTCTTGATAATGATCATTTTAAAATTAAAGCCTATCCATTTTTTATATGATATCCAATATCTATTTGTCAATTATAGTCTTTATATTACCCTCGTTTTGTATTGTAGTATGAATGGTAAGCTTCATTTCTAGATTGGGATAATATTTCTTTCGCCAGTCCTTCAATTCCTCATAAGGAATTTTATTTCTGTAGTATTGTCCCAACCCGAAGACATCTGTTTCGTGCTTTTGAAATCGTTTCAGCATTCCATCAAAACGATTTGCCATCACCTTTTCCAGCTCTTTTTTTATTATTGCATTGGAAACTTTACCTCTTCTCTCTTGAATAACTACATCTAAACGAATCGTTGAGAACATATATGGAATATGATTTCTTAATTCTCCTTTATGAAAACCTGTATTTCCAACAATCATGATGGTTGCATGTTCCATCACTTCTACCCTTCCCTTCATACTGTTCCCATGAAAGGCATTAAAAAGGAGGGTTTCTTTAGGATCCATTTTAGAAACGATTTTTCCTTTGTTCATCACTGCAGAACCTGCATATGTAATTGGCGTGTTTTCCCCTGATCTGACCATAGGAATTGCTACATTTTGTGTGTAGGAATTAAGAGCTCGATAAACATGCCATAGACGTGTTAAAGATATTTGTGGAGTCCAACCTGCATATTTCTCAAAAAATTCATAAAGATTTATCCCTTTTTCTAGATTTTTTTTGAGTGTTAAGAAAAAAGTATCTATATTATCATCACATATTGCGATTATTGTTTTTGAAGATATTTCACGAATTCTCATAAACGTGTTAATCGGTTCTTCCATCCCTCCTTCTTCTACTAATTTTCGATCAAATATGATTACCCTTATGTGCAATAAGTCTACACCGCTTTCCATATTAGTTCTAATGTCCTCTACAGCCTTTAAAATGGTTAATCCTGTTCCTTTGACAATTGTCTGTTTCTGAACACCCTCTGAAGAGATAGGAATTTGAAGTAAGACTTTGAATTTTTCTCCTTCTTTAGTAATTCCCATTGCAATCGGAAAGGCTCGATGATTAATGTCTTTAATATCCCAGCAACCACTTAATGGCATTAATATACATAGACTAAGTACTAGTTTAGAACAAATTATAATACTTCTCATGATAGTCTTTTTCTCCTTACACCGATGAGGAATATAATTAAAGGGAGTACGATTAAAATATAAAAACGGAAAGCAGTATTCCACCATAGCAACTTTTCAGTCTCTTGCCAACTAGGAATACATAAACAAATGATAAAAATGCTAACAGATAAGGCTACAATATGATATTTTTGCTTTAATCTCGGGAAATATTGATTCATTATTATTGAGGACTGCCATAAAAGTAAGGAAGTGAGCAACATGATAAAGGTAACTAGGCTTAACGCAAAAAACAAGGTAGCCCTGTCAAATATAAGCCATTGAAGCTGAACTTTATCCAATGTGGTTATAAAGGGAAAAAGCAGCGTACTAGCCGTTTCATTTCCAAAGGTTAAAAGAGGTAAATAAACGGATAAGAAAAAAAATGGGATAAGAAAAAAGACTGCTAACATAATTTTTTTAGAGTTATACGATATTTTTTTAGGAAGAAAACCTAAAAATGAAAAAACAATGGCGAAAGAAAAAAAACTTGTATAATAGGGAGGTTGTCGAAAAAAAGAAAAGTCGGTATCCATAATCGGAAAGGCATTATGCCAATCAATGTCTTGAAAGCAAATCAAAAGCATTAGTAAGATTAACGGGAAAAAGATACAGAATATTAATAAGGCTGTACGTAAGATGGTTTCTATTCCTTTTACGGCGATATAAGTTGAAATAACGCTCATTAATGTAATAATTGCCCATGTAGGAGTATTCGCCAAAAAGATAATGTTGGTCACTTCTGCATAGGCGCTAACAAGTTCAATAGTAGTTATGACTAAGTAAAGAAGAACAGGAAAAAGTAATGTGAAAGAAAAAGCTTTACCTAATATCTTTAAAATACTAATAATATTCTGTTCGGGAAAATAAGAAAGCCCCTTTAGGTAAAGCGATAAAAACAGAATAAATATGACACATTGAATTAAAATGGGTTCCCAGTGACCTTTGTGTGTGCTAGCAATAATTCTTTCTGGATAAATGAAAAAAATAAGACCAAAATGAGACATTAACCCCATGCATATAACCTGAAGGCTTTTATCCAATTTCCCCTCTCCTCTTAGCTAAACTGGTGTATGGAATTCCAAAAATCTCTCGACTTGCAAAGTAAGCGCTTATGAATACCAGACCGGATAATATGCCTAACACGCCATAGATTGAAGCAAAAATAACAACTACATATTTAAGTAAACGCAGGATTAAGGCATTTTGAAACCCTACAACGGTTGAATTCGCAATTGAGGTTGCTGCTACAATGATAATTAAAAGGTTGCTAACCAGCTTTGCGTCTACTACTGCTTGTCCAATGACAATTCCCCCTACCATTGTTACGGTTGGCCCGATACTGAGCGGAAGCCTTATACTCGCTTCAATAATTAACTCTATAATAAGGAGCATAATGGTAATTTCAACAAAAGGGGGATAGGGTATTCCCTCCCTGCTCTGAGCAATCGATAGAGCCAGTTCAATTTTTAATATCTCAGGATTTACAGCAACAAGGGCCACGTAGATAGCTGGCAATATAAGGGTAATCAAAGCACCAAGAACACGTAAAAATCGGATGGCTCCCATAATTGGGTAAGCATAGTTACGATCATTCGCCTGGACAAACATATCCCATAATAAATGTGGCAAGATAAGCGCAAAGGGATAACCGTCAACGAATAGAATGACCTTACCTTTGTTTAAACCATCTACTGCTTCCAATGGCATTTCTGTGTTATTAAACTGAGGGATAACCTCCCATTTCCGCATACCCATAAAACGATAAAGATGCTGAAGATAGAGAATATTTGTGTGTTGATTCATTTCAATATGTGAAATGATCTTTTTGATCATACTTTTATCTGCTCGGTCATTCAAATAAACTATTGATAAATTCTTTTTTTGATCACTTCCTACCGTATAGGTTTTAACTGAGAGCTGAGCAGTGGAAACTTTTTTTCTCACTATTCCTATATTTGTTGACATATCTTCAATAAAAGAATCTAAAGGACCTTGTAATACGTTTTCATTAGCAGGTGGTTCAATTGATCGAGTCAATTCTTTAGGAAGTGGTTCAAATTGCAACATTATATTTTTTTCTTTTGAATAAACAATGAGTTTACCCTGAAGAATAGCCTCTATTGCTTCTTCACTATTTATTTCAACACATTTTCTCTTGAAAAGAGTTCTTTTTACTTTTACTGAATGAATCGCTTCACTGGTATCCATATCTTTTTTTAATATTTCTTTTGTTTTTATAAGGTTAACTATTGAATGTAAACCAAGTAAAAGGACTGCTTCACCATCCAAAATAAACGGTTCTATGAAAAAGTCTTCTGCATCTTTAAAAGCCTCATTTATTTCTACTATTATTGGATTCGTGATTTCTCATCTTCCCTTTCAAATTTCATTATTTCTTATTTCATTTTCCCCCTTTGCTTTTGATTTATACAAATATCAAACTAGGTAAAACTGACGTCTGAGATATGGTTTTTAAAGCCACAACCACATATTCGCATATGCAAATTGCATTAGAAATAGCCCATTTCGAAAAGGTGTGGTAGTAATGATAATGAAACCACATGAACTCACGAGGATAATCAAAAAAGCAATTCTGTCAATTTCCCAGGCACCGTTAGCATTCCTGAAGATCGTTAAATATCAGGTTTTAAAAAAATAGAGCCCTCAATAAGATATGAGTATAGAGACCAATCTAACTAATTAGAGCCTCAGGATATCGTAACCGGGTGAAAGTCATGTATGAAGTGACATTCCGCGCATAAAAAAGCTCTGTCCCAGCTTGCATTAGCTAAGCGTTCATACAAAACAAGCCCTTGATGCGTATAAACTTCACTTGGACAGTTATTAGAGGAATATGATCTCGCTTCATCCCAACTTGAAAGAGTGACGCAAGGAGTCACAAACGGCTTGGAATAGATTTCATTCGTTAAGAAATAACTTGCCATTAAAGGAATCAGCGAGATTTCACTGGCGGGCATTTTAGGAGAAGCTGGAGATCTGAGTGGATTTGTTCATGGTAATGCGCTCATTCGTCATGCAGGATCGCATCTCGCTGAGGCAAGGTCTGAAAAGTGGAAAGGCCAAATGGTTCTTTTCAAACATGGAAGATCGGCCTGCGGCAGTACCTCTTCCTTACGTCCATGAGTTTGGTGATAAATAACCCCGAGTTTAAAGCCCTACACACGCATAATGTTAAAGTGAAGAAAAAAATGAAATTTATCACGAAACTTTGTGGAAAACTCGCCTGTGTCCTAGTAAGGATTGGTCGTAATGTCTCTGCCTATAAACCGGAAATGGTCTTCCCTCTTGAGCTGCGTAAATTTACCTTTACATGGTTATTTATCGAAAGTTGCTTATTCGTGGAATTTCAAAGAAAGCACGAACGTTCGTAAAGTAATTTTTATCTTTAACGAACGTGATAATAAGTGCATCTTATAAAAAAAACCTTTCGTAAACGAACAGGGTAATTATAGCAAACAGGAAAGGCTTATCAAGTTAGGGATATGGCATCCATAAGGGTCTAATATTTTCTCTTCTTCTGCATCATAGTAAAATCCTCTTTCTCCGTTAATACATTCGAATCTGACTTTAGTAAAATAATTACATAACCATTTGAATCAAGTTCCGTTCTTTTCTAATTATTCTCACAAAGTCTTTTCTAACATTACCTTTATCTATAAACTCGAAATTTCATAACTGTAACATTCATCTTGCATGTTACCAATTCAAAAATTCAGGATATTTTTTATTTGCCTTAGGATGTAAAGCAACCCGGCCTTAGGTTCTGTAACTGAGGTTTGTTAAGCAATGGGGAGCGTGTGTTGAAATAGACTTCTTATGAGGTAAATAAGGAAAGGCTTAAGGATTCGACTTCACCTTAAGCCCTTTCTTGCCCTATTTTTAAAAACCCATCGATATATATTTTTCTTCTAAATATTCTTCAAGGCCTTGATGGCCGCCTTCCCTCCCCATGCCGCTTTCTTTCATGCCGCCAAATGGGGCTTGTGCAACGGTGGGAATGGCGTCGTTGTAGCCGATGATGCCAAACTCCAGAGCTTCGGATACCCTGACTCCCCTGCTTATATTCTGTGTGTAAAAATAAGCGGCCAGCCCGTACTCTGTATTGTTGGCAAGTTCGATCACCTCTTCTTCTGTATCAAACGGGATGATTGGTGCGACTGGTCCAAATGTTTCCTGGTATGTGATGAGCATATCCTTGTTCACTCCACCCAGTACGGTCGGTTCATAGAATAATCCATCAGCCAATTCCCCTTCACCTCTTTGTCCGCCACAAAGAAGTCTGGCGCCTTTTTCCAAGGCATCTTGTACATGTTCCTCTACCTTTTCCAGGCCATCACTGCTTACAAGCGGCCCGACTTCAACAGTTGGATCGATGCTATTTCCGACTTTTAGAGCTTGTACCTTTTCAACAAGAAGTGCAGAGAATTTATCGATGACAGAACGGTGGACGTAAATGCGATTGGCGCATACGCACGTTTGTCCGGTGTTCCTGAATTTGCTTGCAACGGCACCAGCTGCTGCGGCTTCCAAATCAGCATCCTCAAAGACGATGAACGGCGCGTGCCCTCCAAGCTCAAGGGAAAGTCTCTTGAGCTGCGGGGCAGACTTGGTAACCAGCAATTTGCCTACTTCAGTAGATCCGGTAAAAGAAATTTTCCTTACTACCGGGTTTTCAAAAATTTCATCCGAGATAGGTCCGGCACTCCCTGTTATGATACTGACCACTCCAGCAGGCACTCCCGCCATTTCCACCAATTTACCAAACGCTAACGCACTAATAGGAGATTGTTTTGCAGGCTTGACAATGACTGTACATCCAGCAGCCATGGCAGGTCCTACTTTCCGCGTCATCATGGCCAACGGGAAATTCCAAGGGGTAATGGAAGCGACCACTCCAATCGGCTGGCGAATCACCGATAGCCGTTTATTTGCAGCAGAAGCAGGGATCGTTTCCCCATAAATCCGGCGGCCTTCTTCAGCAAACCATTCCAGGTAGCTTGCAGCAAAATCCACTTCGCCCCGGGCTTCCGTTAAGGGCTTGCCCATTTCCATACTCATGATTTCTGCTAATTCATCTTTATATTCATGCATAAGGTCATGCAATTTCTTTAGATATTTACTGCGTTCCTGTGCCGTCAGTTTTGACCAGGATTTAAACGCTTCCTCAGCAGCTGTTATTGCCGCATTCGTTTCTTGGCGTCCTCCATTTGGAATCCTTGCCACAACTTTCCCTGTTGATGGATTTGTTACTGGTAAATTTTCTCCGTTATGTGCTGCAGTCCATTCACCGTTTACATACATTTTCAGTTCAGATAAATTGATTAATCCACTAGTTTTCAGCATGAATAAGTCTCCTTTTTTTGTTGGATTTGCAAAGCGCTTCATTATTTACACAAAAAGATTAGAGCCCTGAAACTTTAGTTCCCCCGTCAATGTCCGTGTTAATAGAAATCCTTTCATTTTTAAGAACGAATGTATACCCCACAGCAGCAATTAGGCAAATGACTACAGGTATGATCAGGGCTATATTGAAATTATTGAACTTCGCTACTAAGATCCCTGTTGCGACTGGAGCAATCCAGCCAGCGAGGTTCCCCACGAAGTTTTGCAGCCCTGCAAGCTTTCCTTCCGCACCCTTTGGAGCAACATCAGAAACAGTGGCCCAGAGAATACCCGCAGCCAATCCTTCACCGCCGATTGCTATTGAGATATACGTAAGTGCCATTATGGCGCTGTCTGTATAGATAGTCGGTATTATGGCTAATGGAAAAAGCATGCCGATGGCTAAAACAGTTTTTCTTGCTTTGATGGAATTCCAGCCTCTTTTAATTAAGAAATCCGACAACACCCCTCCTAAAATATTTCCCAGAAAGGACATGATCCAAGGTAGCATCGTAAAAAAACCGGCTTTTAAAAGAGTCATTTCCCTTTCGACTACAAGATAAGTGGGAAGCCAAGTCATCATTAAATAAGTAAGATAGTTATGGGCGAACAAGCCGTATAACATAGGGTAAACACTTCTGAATTTAAAGAATTTAAATGGTGAGAAGTTTAGAGTCTTCGCTTTTTCGGTTTGAGTTTGCTCCTCTTTGATATAGGCTACTTCGGCCTCGTTTGCAATCTTACTTTGCTCTGGATGGTTTTTGAAAAAGAATAACCAGAATGCCAGCCATACAAAACCGATGGATCCAATTACCACAAAGGATGCTTGCCATCCCCAAGTCTGGATGATCCATGCTAAAATGGGTGTTGTTATGCCAATCCCGATAGCTGTACCAGAATTAAATATCCCGTTTGCTATGCCCCGTTCGTGTGACGGCAGCCAGTCTGAAATAACGCGCGTATTGGTTGGAAACGCCGGAGCCTCTCCGATTCCCATTAAAACGCGGATACCGATCAGTCCGCCAAGCGAACGCCCCATTCCAGTAAACACCGTACAGAGCGACCACCAAACGATGGCAATCGAATACGTTAAGCGTGCCCCCAATTTATCAACGATTACCCCGACCGGGATCTGCATTAGGGCATACGACCAAAAGAACGCTGACCCCAATATCCCGAATTCTACTGCTGAAAGCGAAAGATCCTTCATCATCGAGGGTCCTGCAATACCAAGAATTGCCCTATCCATATAATTGATTGTTGTTGCGACGAAAAGGAGTACCACTACAAGCCATCTTCCATTGGTCTTTTTCATACGTCACCTCATTAGATAATTATATTCAGGTAGAAAAAATGCTGCGGGAAATCCATATGTCCGATAAAAATCGGGAAGGGGAAACTGATTCATATCCCCTAAAATTTCAGGTGATTTTCAAAGGTTTTATACATTCACGGCCGTTTCTGAACTTTTGGCACTGCTTGTATTTCGATTACCATAATTAAAACCTTCAAAGTCCCCCTCGTAAGCCTTCTCTATAATCAGCTGGATATCCGATGCCTTCGTCAGCCTTGGATTAACGACCACGTTACCGCTTCGCATGGAATCTTCCACTAATTTCGGCAAAACGTCCAATGAAACTCCAAGCTCTTTAATGTTAAGAGGAATATTCATGCACCGATTCATTTCGATGATGGTTTCGATTGCTTTCTCGGCTGCTTGCGCATTGGATAAACCGCTTACATCCCTTCCTAAAGCTATTGCAATTTCTCTATACTGATCCTCGCATGCCGGCAGGTTGAATCTCATGACGAATGGCAATAGTGCTGCATTTGCGATACCATGCGGGATATTAAAGACTCCTCCAAATGTATGGGAAATGGCGTGTACATTCCCCAGGCGGGATTGTGAAAAGGCTGCACCAGCTAACAGGGAGGCTACAAGCATGTTTTCCCTGCTTTCCATGTCCGTTCCCACAAAGTACGATCGTGTTAAATTTTCACCGATCATCTTAATGGCCTGCATCGCGAAAGCCTTGCTGACAGGGTTGGCAGATTTGGAGGTGTAAGATTCAATAGCATGAGTCAGAGCATCCATACCAGTAGCTGCAGTAATCTCTTGAGGCAAATTTAATGTAAGGGCCGGGTCCAATATAGCTAGCTTTGGAAACAGAAGTGAACTAAGTACACCTAATTTAAAAGAAGTTTCCTTATTCGTTACCACTGTCGAATTAGTAGCTTCACTGCCAGTTCCAGCCGTAGTCGGGATTGCTATGATCGGGAGCGGAGGAATGGAAATCTTTCCAACTCCTTCATAATCCAGGATATGGCCGGGGTTAGTAGCCATTGCCGCAATGCCCTTGGCTGTGTCAATGCTGCTTCCTCCACCTACAGCCAGAACCGCCTCCATCTTTTGTTGCTTAAGATAAACTGTCCCCTGTTGGATTGTTTGAGCTGATGGATTAGGCTCTACCTCATCGTAAATCTCATAAAAAAGGTTTGCAGAAGCAAGGGATTGTTCAATGCCTTGTAAGAGACCGGCTCCTCTAACCCCTTTATCTGTTACGATCAGCACACTCGATACACCTAAATCCTTAATTAGCTCCCCTGTTTTTCCAGATATTCCGTTACCGCACTCCACCCGTGTCGGCATACTATATGTAAAAGGCATAAGAGACATTTTCATCTTCCTCTCCATTTATATTCTATTAGATGGTGAAAACCTTTCCGCCCCGGTCTGCAGATCCATCATGAATGGTTATGATGCTAACCCTTCCAGGGACACCATTCCCTTACAAGCAATCTATAAAGCTTTTCTAAGTAATTCTTCTAAACTGTGCTGGGTAGGCATTCTTGGGTTATTCCGAATAAGGCGATCGATTTGGAGGGTCTTCTCAGCAATTTCGGGAATATCCTCTTCTTTGATCCCAATCTCCGTCAGCTTTGTAGGCAGTCCAATTTCCCCAAGCAGGGTAAGCACAGCTTTTGAAGCAGCCAAAGCAGCTTCCTTATCGGAGAGGCCATCCGAGTTAACATTGAATGCCTGGGAAATCCTCACCATTTTTTCTGTTTCTACAGCTGCATTATATTCCATGACATATGGAAGCAAGAGCCCGGTCACCTCTCCATGCGGCGACTTCACAAGCCCTCCAATTGGGTAAGCCAATGCATGGGCTGCTGCTGTACCTGCATTTGAAAAGGCCATTCCAGCAAGCAGGCTGCCCATTAGCATATTGGAACGTGCCTCGAGATTACTCCCTTGCTGCACCGCAATCGGCAGGTTTTTTGCAATCAATTCAATAGCTCTGTAGGCGAGTGCATCGCTTATGGGGATTGAACCTTGGAATAAAATGTTTCCTTCTGCCTGGATATATGCAGAAGGTTTGGCTGTGTATGCCTCTATCGCATGTGACAGAGCATCAATTCCGGAACATGCTGTTACATAAGCGGGAAGCCCTAACGTTAATTCTGGATCAAGTAGAGCAACGGTTGGTCTTAAGTAATTATCCGAGATACCAACTTTCAGGTTGTTTTCCACATCGGTCAATACCGCCACTGATGTCACTTCTGAACCGGTTCCAGCCGTCGTCGGAATCGCTACAAGAGGGGCGATTGGTCCAGGAACCTGGTTTTCTCCGCCATAATAGTCCAAGGGATGTCCGCCATGGGCGACCAACAAAGCAACAATCTTCGCCATATCAATGCTGCTTCCTCCGCCAAGGCCTATTACTGCATCAATATCCATTTGAGATTTAGCAAACTCATAACAGTCTATCGCCGAATCTACCGGAGGCTCCGGTACGACCTGGTCATAGATAACTGTTTCGTAATTTGCATGTTCCAACAACGATGAAATTCTGTCTGCGATTCCTGCATTTTTGATCCCTGGGTCAGTAACGAGCAAGATGTTTTTCGCCTTTAACCTTTGCAGGATTGAATCCAATTGCCCGATCGCCCCGTTTCCAAATACGATTCTTTCGGTAGAATAAAAATCCCATGTATTTCTCATATCCCTTACCTCCAAAGTCTATAGATTGATGACGACAAGTTTTTCGTCTGTCATCTCTTGCATGGCATAATGCGGTCCTTCTTTGCCAATTCCGCTGTCCTTTACGCCGCCATACGGCATGATGTCGGCACGGTATGTAGAAACATCATTGATGATCACACCGCCAAAATGAAGTTCCTGTGTTGCCCGCATGGCTAAAGTGATATCGGATGTAAATAAACCAACTTGTAAGCCGAACTTTGTATCATTGGCCTGACGGAAAGCCTCCTCGATGCTATCGAAAGGAATGATGCTGATCACCGGTGCGAACACTTCCTGGCAGACTACCTTCATTTCCGGTTTCACATCTATTAATATAGTAGGTTCTAGAATCGAATCCCTCCTTTTCCCTCCATATAGCACTTTGGCACCTAGACGCTCAGCCTCCTGAATCCATTCTTCCGCACGCCTTGCTTCCTTCTCGGAAATCATAGGACCAATGTCCGTGGAAGAATCTGCAGGATTTCCAATCTTCAAGCCCTGTGCCACCATGACTGCCTTCTCCACAAACACATCGCAGATATCTCTATGAACGTAGATGCGCTGCACAGAGATGCAGGCTTGCCCTGCATTCACATACCCCCGCGTGACACAGAGCTCAACTGCTCTGTCTAGATCAGGGACATCCTTGTGAATGATATTTGGGGAGTTATTCCCTAATTCCAAGGTAACCTTACGAATTCCCGTACTGCTCTTAATGTGCCGTCCTACGCTGGGACTCCCTGTAAAGGTGAACATCGCAATTCGTTCATCCTCCAAAAGATATTGGCCTGTTTCCTGCCCAAACCCGTTGACCACATTCAGAAAACCTGCGGGCAATCCAGCTTCGGAAAAGATTTCTGCTATCTTACATGCAATGAGCGGCGTCATTTCAGCCGGCTTCAACACGATTGTATTTCCCGCTGCCAACGCAGGAGCCACCTTGTGGATGGTGAGATTGAACGGGAAGTTAAACGGGGTGATCGCACCGATAACTCCAACAGGAACCCGGATGGTGAAAGCCATCTTATTGTCATTTCCAGACTGCCCCAAAGGAACGCCTGTACCGGCAATCCGTTTTGCTTCTTCCGCTGATGCAATCATCGTTTGAATTCCTCTATCGATTTCCCCTCTTGCGTCCTTCAATACTTTACCGACTTCCTGAACCAGAATCATCGCCAGCTCTTCTTTTCTTTCTTTCGCGATTTCCGCTGCACGCATTAAAATCTCGTAGCGTTGATCGGAATCTAGCTTTCTCGTATTAAAGGTCTCCAAGGCATTGGTCACCGCTTCAGAAACAATTTCGCGGGATGCCCTGCCAATCCGGGCAATTTCTTCTTTGTCATATTTGTTCATAACAGCGATTGTATGTTGATCGGATATCCATTGCCCATTTATGAAATGGCCATAAAATGCATTTTTTCTACTAAGCGTTGTGCTCATTGAAGATTCCTCCTTTGGAAAATAACGATCACATTTTTTCACTTCACAGTTATTTCTGCTAATTCAATAAATTTCAATCAAGAAAACGGCAAGCGTAAAGCGCTTCCATTTTAAACGTAAGATTTTGCCTGCCCATCCATACTCTTTAATTGTTGTTTATAGAATCCTGCTCAAAAATAGTATGTAATCATTTCCGAAAATATATCACATAATATATGATTTTGTAAATATTTAAAATTAAAAAGATTCTGTTTTATTGAATAAATCCTTATAAATAAAGGCTTTATTTCTTGAAATACTATCGACAGATTAAATAATTCATATTAATTTGGACGATATTATATATAATTTTTTACAAAACTTATGAATATAATATATAATTATCAGTAATGAGGATATTTTTTGTAGCTATCCAGCAAACTATAGGTCCCCTTATAAACTCTCTATTCTTGATATCAATATGGTTTCGCCTTATCTTATTGATAGAGGCAACAAGAAGAAAGCTACATCAGTAATAATTTAAGTTGTTACATCTATTTGAAATAACACTCGTTCTCATAGAAATTTTTTTAAGTTAGGGGCATTTCAATGATAAAGGAAAAAGAACGCGGGGAGACAACGGAATATGTCTACAATTTATTAAAAGAAAAGATTTTTGAATGGGATTTATCGCCGGGACAAAAAATCAATATCAGCCATTTAACCCGGGAAATCAACATTAGCGCCATACCTCTCAGAGAAGCATTATCTCGTCTGAACTCTGAGAACTTAGTCATCTTAGAACCAAATAAGGGGTATCGGGTCAGTGACATATTAGATACTGAAAATATGGCGAAAATGTTGGAGGCCCGGATATTACTGGAGACGCATGCGGTCCGTAATATTATCCGCTTAAATAATGTAAGCGTGACGGAAGAAATGGCCGCGCTTACAGATGAAATGTTTTCCACAAACACAGGTGCTTCAAACAAAAAAATACTAGATTTTACTCATTTAGATCAACAATTTCATCATGCCATCATGAACGCTGGAGGAAACCCGTTTTTATTTGAAGCATATAAAGGCATGCACTGTCATCTTCATATAGGCCGGTTTTATCACGTCAAAGGTGAGATCGACCAAAAAGACGCACCATCGGAACATATGGAAATCATTGAGGCCATCCGGACAAGGGATGTATACAGAGCCGAGATTGCGATCTCCAGCCACATACAGGATTCCATAGATCGTTTATTGGAGAGGACAAAAAGATAATACTTGGAAGCTATTGAGGATAATCTTCTTCGGATATCAGTCATCGTAATCGCTTTGATCAAATTTCCGCAATATGCAAGTGGATTTAAACAGACATTACCACCTCAAATGCTTAAAGAAAGTGACAGAAAAACATGTGAAAGATTTATGCACCAAGAAGAAAACAAGTTAATCAAAGGGATGAAACCAAAGGCAAAAGAAAAGAAGCCTTTTGATGCTTCTCTTGTTTTGAAAGATGATGGATCGATTGGATTGGAAGTTTGCAAAAAAACACTTACTAAATCAAAAGAACAAACTAAAATCCCTATCCAATTGATAGGATTATACTATGAAAGAGCATATAACGAATGATTCGCTGAGTGAATCCACTTACTGCTATAATCTTTTCTGATTTTGTTCTCCAAAGGAAAGAAAGAGTATATGCAATAAATCCAAACGAAAAAAGTAAAAAATAACAAAAACCCTATAACTAATGGTCGTGGGTTTTCCTTAATGAAAAAACCTCTTTCAAAAAAAGATAGCAAAGAGCACCAAAAAAAAAACGATTTTCCCTTAACGTGGGCAAAATCGTCTTTTTTTCTGGTGCTTAATTTGAATAAGGTAAATGTAGCTCTCAAGACAGGGGTGTTCACTTTTCTTAAATCTTCTTCTATGCGCATTTCAACCAGAAGTAAAAAATTACTCCAAAAAGTTTAAAAAAGGGTATGATATCTTCCCATCTTACTCATAGTCCATATCCTTAGTTGTAAAATCTATTTTTCCAAATGAAAACAACCATCTTTATGGCTTAAGGACCACTTTAATACATCCATCTGTCCTTGTATCAAATACTTCATACCCATGCTTAGCTTGGTCAATTGGAAGTACATGGGTTACTACATCGCCAGGATCTACTTTCCCTTCTGATATTAGTTTATAAAGGTAGGGCATATAAGGAATAACAGGAGCCTGTCCGGTTTTTATATCCACGTTTCTTTGGAAAATATCTCCTAGAGGGAATCCATTATAACGGCCGCCATAAACGCCTGTTATTTGTATGGTTCCCGCCTTACGAACGGCTTGGGACGCAATTACAATCCCTCCCATGGCTCCCCCATGTAATTTAAGACCCGATGCAAGATATTCCATCGGAGTCATTTTGCCACTCATCCCGGAACAGTCAATAACGATATCTGCACCACCTTTAGTGATTTCTTTAAGGTATTCGCCAGTGTTTTCATATTGTGCAAAATTTACGGTTTCGACTTTATTCGTCCTTTTTGCATGCTCTAAACGATAATCGAGATGGTCGACAGCAATCACTCTTTTCGCCCCTTTAAACCAAGCGAATTTTTGAGTAAGCAGACCTACAGGACCACAGCCTAAAACGATAACCGTATCGCCAGATTTAACACCTGCGTGATCTACACTCCAGAATGCTGTGGATGCTGCATCTGCGAGCAACACCAATTTTTCATCTTCTACCTCGCAGTCTTCCGGGATTTTGAAAGGGGTAAAGTTTCCATAAGGAACACGCATATATTCAGCTTGCCCTCCCGCATACCCACCAGTTGTTTCAGAGTATCCAAAAAAACCACCCATTTCCCCATGAGGATTTGAATTATCGCACTGACTTGTAAGGTCGTGGTCGCAATACCAGCAGCTCCCGCAGCTAACGTTAAAGGGGATAATGACCCGGTCTCCCTTCTTTACCTTAGTTACCCCTGGTCCAACTTCCTCAACAACCCCCATCGGCTCATGACCAATCACATAATCTGTAGGCATATTGGGAATTAATTGATGAATCAAGTGCAAATCGGAGCCGCAAATCGCTGAAGTAGTGACTTTTACAATAATATCATCCGAATTTTTGATGTTAGGGTCTTTAACTTCTTTAACCTGTACATTTTTATTGCCCTGGTAAGTTACGGCTTTCATGATGCTTTTCCTCCTTTATTTATTCGGCGTTGCGAACATGCCGAGTCTGTCAGTATCATTCGGGAAAAGATTCATTTCAGCGATACTAACCGCCATATCGGCTGATTTCAAATCTAATTCCACCTGTTTACCTACATCGTTCGGATAAAGCCAGCCCTTCCTGATCATTAAATCGGATAACTCACCATGTAAGTCAATGGATTGCTCCATTTGCTGGTACAATGCTTTTCTCAATGCGGGATTCGCTGTTTCAGATAATGCAATACCATACGTATGAATCCCACTTTTGATCGAAAGTAGAAAATCTAGCGCGAAAGAGGAATCAGCCATTTCCGGCATATGTTCAGCACCTTGAGGATCTAAAAAATCCATTTCCATTTAAATTTCACCTCATTTTTCATAGTTTGTTCGAGCTTCTGTATAAAAACCTTTTAGCTCGTTTATAGCAGCTATAGATTGTTGTACGTCTTTTTCCATTAATGCTTTTAAGTCATTGTCAAAGCAAATGCCTTGCATTAATTTTGATCTCATTAAACCTATTGTTTTTAAATTCAAAATTTCATGCGTTTCCATGGTTTCATGAAATGCCAAGCTTTCATTTTCCATACGCTCACCTCCCTAATCCATATATAACAAAAATACCTTTCCCGGTTCATCTGTTTGTTATACGGAATATTGACCGATAGGTAGTTTATTTCCCAAAATACACGTTATATTTGCAAATGATGATGTATAAAAACTTTTGTATTACGAAAGATATTGAAGTGAATTCTCAAAGAAATGGAGTGAAAAATCATGATTAAAAATTTAGGACTGCATGAGACTTTAGAGGCGCACGAAATTTTAACTTTCAAGAGTCTTTGTCTAACAAAGTCCTCTACAATGAGCAGTTTAGTGCAGGATACAGAATTACAAAATATTCTATTAAAAGACACGAGGACCGGGACACAAGATATTCAAACACTGCAGGAAATTCTGACGAATCGAGGGGAACAGTAATGACAAATTTTTTGCAAAACATGGCAGGTATGGGTGGCATGACTGATCAGGTGATTGCAACGGACTTCTTAATATCCGCAAAATCTGGAATTAGAAATCTTGCTTTTGCCATTACAGAAACAAAAACACCTGAATTGAAAGCAGCCCTAAGAGAACAGCTTCGTGTCGCTGTAGAAAGACATGGAGAGATAAGTAACTATATGGTTTCAAAAGGTTACTATCATCCACATGATTTAAGTGAACAATTACAAGTTGATATAAATACAGCAAATACAGCCCTAAACCTTCCTCAACAATAAAGTCTACTCATGGATGTGAGAACAGACAGATCACACAGGGGTTCGGGCGAAGGGAAAAAAGCAATGAATTTCTCAACCTTGAGATACATTGCTTTTTTTTAGGGGTATATTATAGGAAGTGCTTAGCAAAACAAGCTAATAGTGGTAATGTAGAAGATTCAATCTTAGATGCTGTTGTTTTAACGAATTTTACTTCTTTCATACTAGGGTTAAATCGATTTCTTCATACCACACTCTCTGCATTTACGAATATATTTAACCGAACTTTCAAACTAAGTTTTACCGCAATTGTCATAGCGACCACTAACGTCAGGATAATCTTCGTGGTCATAAATAATTACCTTCTGGATTTTCTACAGACAAAGTAAAATCACCTTCACTATTTTATTTGATTATATAGGACAGGAATGCGGAGCAAGCCTGCCTTTGTATAATTTCTAAACTTCACCTTGCACTTAATCTTTAAACTCTATTATGCCAGCTGGCTTTATTCAGTTATTTTCTTCATCCCTAGAAGCAAACCAAATTCATCTTTTCACAATCCAGTTATCAATATACCGATACAGTAATAAATAGATAACCTTGAGCCTTGCAATCGTTTACCAATCTATATTTTGAATTTGCTTATTTGACAATCCCTTCCAGCCCTCACTGTGTGTTCAAACTAAGCTTTTTCAACTAAACTACCTCTCTAGTTCCATAAGAAAAAGGCTGCCTCAGCAACCTCCCTTATTGAAGTAAAGCACCCTATCGTTTAAGTAGAAACCTTCACATTTCTTTTGTGAATCAAAAAAAGGATGGGACCAATGCAATCCCATCCTAAAAATCTTTATTGTTGGTGTTTCTTATCCTCTTGTTGTTTATGCTTCTCTTCCTTTTGTTTGTGTTTCTTTTCCTCTTGCTGTTTATGCTTCTCTTCCTCTTGTTTATGTTTTTTATCCTCTTTATTTTCACCAATTTCAAATGGTTTATCTTTATTATTTTTTATAACTTGTGGAGCTTCTTCAGGATTTGCACCTTTAATGAACAGTTCATTATTCACCTGGTATACATCACTAGGCTGCTGGAATCTGCTTTGGTCTGTTCCAAACGCTTCCAGCATGGCCTTAAACATTTGGTGCGAGATTTTAGTTGTATTTCCATCCATATAATTACCTGGACCATTTTTAGTATATCCAGTCCAAACTGCCATAGTGTATTGCGGTGTATAACCAGCGAACCAACTATCATTTACAGAACCGGTTGGATATCCATATTGTGCTCTGGTTTTACTGTCAAAATTGGTTGTGCCAGTTTTTCCAGCCACATCTTGTCCAAGAACATTTGCAGTTTTTCCTGTACCAGATTTTACGACTGTCCGTAACATATCCGTCACCAAATAAGCTGTGTAATCATGCATAACACGTTTTGGCTTTGGAGTAAAATTAACAACTCTGCCATCAGGATAGATAACTTTACGAACAAAATGTGGTGTATTGTATTCACCGTTATTTCCAAAAGCACTATATGCCCCTGCCAACTCTAATGGATTAACCGTATTACTTCCAATCGCATATGATTCGTACACCTTATTATTATTAAAAGTAATACCCAGATTTTCTGCAAAGTTTTGTGCCTTATCCATTCCTACTTCTTGAAGGGTAAGGAGTGCTGGAATATTGTATGACCATTGAAGTGCTGTTCTAATAGACAACATTCCGTGATATTGATGATCCCAGTTAGAAATAGATTGACCATTTGAGTAGGTTATCTCATGATCATTAATTTGGTGTGCTGTAGACCATTTTGAATTTTCAATAGCAGGACCATAATCAAAGACTGGCTTGAAAGTAGATCCTGGTTGACGTTTGATATCAACCGCAAAGTTGTTGCCTCGGAACGAAGCTTTATATTGGTTTCGACCGCTTCCAATAGCTCGAACTTCTCCTGTTTTTGTATCTAAAAATACGAAGGCTCCTTGAAAATTGTCATTTGGATAAGAAATAATCGTATCGGTGTTCATTATTTTATCCGCAAAGGTCTGAGCTTTTGGATCTAGCGTCGTATAAATAGATAATCCATCCGAACTGATATCAACATTTTTCTGCTTTTTTTCAACTTCTTTTACAACAGCGGCCAAAAACGCCTCGTACGGCATTCCTTGTTGTTTCTTTTTTGGAACAAGTCCTGATGTAACTGGAACCTTCTTTGCATCCTCCAATTGCTTGTTAGTAATATACCCTTGTTTATACATAGCTTTTAAAACATTATTACGACGATTTGTTGCAGCTTTCACATGTTCCGGTTCAGTGGGATCGTAATAACTTGGACTCTGTGGGAGCCCCGCTAACATAGCGGCCTCCGGAAGCGTTAATTTATTTAGATCATCGGCATCGATTCCGTAGTAATTTTTGGCGGCAGCTGCTACACCATATGCCCCGTCTCCAAGGTAGATCTTATTTAAATACATCATTAAGATTTGATGTTTAGAATACTTTTGCTCAAGCTGATAGGACAAGCTCCATTCCTGTACCTTTCGCTTTATTGTTTTCTGAGGTGACAAAAAGGAGTTCTTGATGACTTGCTGTGTAATCGTACTTCCGCCTTGAGATCCGAAATCCCCTTTTAGGTTCTTGAAGATTGCTCTCGTAGTTCCTTTTATATCAATGCCATTGTGTTCATAAAAATGTGCATCCTCCGTGGCAAGGAAAGCATGTTCCAACATTTTTGGAACTTGAGAATACTTAATTTTCGTCCGCTTTTCTTTACCATATTCGTAAAGGAAATTCCCGTTTTTATCGTATAATTTGGTAGAAAGCGGATCGACTAGTTTTGAAGTATCTATTTTAGGTGCATCCTTAATCATTGCTGCAACCGTAAATGCCCCCATTCCAATTGAAACAACAACTAACAATAAGCACCAAAGTAAAACTTTTTTCAAGAAAGACCTTCTTTTAGGGTAGTTTTTACCTTTTTTTTGATCTTGTTTTGTTTTTTCCACTTGTTTTCGTTCCTGACGAGAACGATACGTTTCTGACATTACTCTTCTCTCCCATATTCAAGTTACTCAACAAAATTGAAGAGAACCTTTTATTTACTCACTAGTCATTGATGATCAGTATGGTATTTAAAACAATGCATTTCATGCAAAACCTGTATATAACGAATTAAGGAAGAATTTATCCTATACTCTCCTTGGTCGGTTTTAGCAATAAAGTAATTACTTCGTACTATCTTATCTAATACATCTTTAAGAACGTCTTCCTTCTTTACATCTGGCCCTTTTATTATTTTTTCTCGTTTAATATCATTATCCAAGGTATAACAAACAATAAATTTCTTCAAATTAAATCCCCCTTTCGAGAACAACTTGTGATTTGTCTTAAGTAGGGAAACACGTCTACTTATTTGAAGCGAATAGTCTTAAAATTATCCTGAAAAGAATGCTATTATCGATCAGCTTTGTCTTAAAGACGTTATACATGAAACAAATACCCCTGTTGATAAAATGATGGATGGCATTCCTACTATTTTTGAAAAATACCTTTGTGTACCAACTATAAATATTTCATGAATACCATAGATACCGCCTAAAAGGATCAAAGCGTGTATAGAAAATTTCATTCTTTTCAGTCCATTACACAGACCATTTATATTAATTCGAAAGGAACCTTAGTATTAAGGGGGCAAAAATATTTAATCCTCGATTCCCCCCTCTATATAACGACCAAATCTGCACATTGCCTCACCCTCCTCGTGTTATGGCAAAACAGTTGGGAGAATTAGTAGAGAGAATATTATAATTACTACAAAAAAACAATTAAAGCGAGGAAGTTCAACAGCCAGATATGAACATGGCTGTTTTTTTCGTAATAATAATTAATAAACTTTGTTCTAGTCATTCAAAATATCGGGTACTTAATTAATTTAATATTTACACAATTTTAGAAATACCTTTAATTTAGTTTGGTAACACCAGGCAAATATAAAAAAACGATTTTACTAACTAAGAACGAATACTTTTTTCACAAACTAACTAACCTCCGAACTTATATCAATGAAAAAAAAGCTGCCTAAATGGCAGCTCGTTCTGTTCTATCACTGAACATGTAACGACTCAGAACAATAGATGCTAAGCCCAATAGTAAGAATAATAATCCTCCTAATACTATATATTGCGTACCCATTCCTGAAATAATTAATCCACCTATTCCTGTACCTATTGTTACCCCTATATTACCACACGATAAAAACAATCCGTTTGCGAAATCAGGAGCTTCTGGAGCCGCAGAAGTAAGCCAATATTGACTAACACTCTTTGATATAGCGAATAATATCCCCCACAATAAAATGGTTATCATCATAGGTCCAATGGACTTCCCTGTTATGAATGACAATAAATGAACGATTCCTAATACGATTGGGAAAGATATGGCAGTTTTAACCGCATTTCTAGAAAGCCTTCCACCTAATAAGGCTCCAATAAGACTTGCTACCCCTAATAAAAATAACGCAAAAGTTAAAGTGTTTCCCGAGATATTCGTAATGGTTTCAAGATACTCGGTAATGAAGGTATTAATACTCGAAGTTCCTGAATTTAAAAATATCACTGTAGCAATGGCTAACCAAACAATTGGCTTTTTCAATACACTCATCTGAGCTCCATAAGAAAGTCTTTCGTTAACAGGTAAGGAGGGAACAAATATTAATGTAGCTACGAAGGCAATAATATTTACGATGGCAAAGAATAATATCGACATTTGTATGGAAGTTTGATTAGCAATAAAATTTGTGATTGGTACACCAAGTATCATGCCTGCGGATACTCCCATGATCACTTTAGATACAGCCTTTGGAGCTTCTTCCCTGCTAACAGACGTAGCAGCTACTGTCAAAGCCAATGAACAATATATTGGATGAAAAAAGGCTGGAATGACACGAGCGATTAGCAAAACAGTAAAGTTAGATGCAAACATTGAGACAATGTTACCTATAATGAAAATCCCAAGTACAAGTAGCATGACCGTCCTACGATTTATTCCTGAAAATAATAACGGCATAATAGGTCCAGATATTGCAACAACCAACGCAAAGAGGCTCACTAGCAGCCCTGCTCTAGATACACTTATATCAAATTGCTCAGCTATGGCAGGCAATATCCCAATGACACCCATCTCTGTAGTTAAAATTCCAAAAACTCCTATAGTTAATATGAGTATAATTAAATTATTATTTTGTTTATTCATATTTAGCTCCTCTCTTCATTACTTTAATCTTCTATATTTCTTTTCATCTTTTTTTCATTTACTACAACCGAACGTTCATAATTCTCAATTTTCCGCTTCAAAAGTTCCAAGGGTTTCTGAAGCTCATTAATTCTTTTAACCAACTTGTCTCTTTGTTCGATTAACAGTTCCTTTCTTGTTTGAATGGTCTCATCTCCTTGATGAACCATTTTCATGTATTCTAGCAACAACTCTATCGACATGCCTGCTTCACGAAAATATAAAATTCCTTGAATCAATTGACAGTCCTCTTCTGTGTACTCCCGTTGCCCTCTATAGTTACGGGCTATACGAGGAATTAGACCAATTCGTTCATAATAACGTAGGGTATCAAGTGAGATGCCAAATTTTTCACTTACTTCTGAGATCATCATATGTTTGTCCTCCTTTACTTACGAAACTATAACAGCTGGAGTGAACTCCATGTCAAGGGTATATTTTAATTTTCTTTTTTAATTTCTTTTCAATAATCTGCTCACTATAATCCTTAAAATGCACTCCAACACAAGTTTTATATTGATTTTTCTACTAACAAAGACTCTTAAATACTAACCAATCTTTCTTAGATAAAATCCAGTGTCATCCTGACGACCTTCTCTTAATAATCCATTGTAAGCATATGGCCTGCTCCAGGTAGAACGACTAGTTCTACAGAAGAAAAAGTAGTTGTTGTACGCTTTGAGTAGTGTAAAGGAACCATATTGTCTGCATCACCGTGGAATATTAGGACATCTCCGGTATATCTTTTCATTATTTCATAAACATCAAAATCCCAAATATATTCCACATATTTTCTGCTAAGTGTCATATTGCTGAAATTGAAAGTATCAGGTATTAGCTCCTTTTGCTTAAATCGGTTTTTAAACATATCTTGAATTACATAAGCAGGATATAACAAAATCAAACCTCTAATTTCTGAATCTCGAAATATCAGAATTCAGGGTATTGGTAACTAATTCCTTGTTCGACTAACCTGCCCCGTTAGTGCCATAAGAAAAAGCTGCCTTAAAAGACAGCTCCGATCTTAAACTAACGCACCGTTAGTTTAAGTATATCTCTTCACAATCTCGTGGTATCTGACAAAACTATCCTCTAACTATAAATTCCTATCTAACAAAAGCCCCACTTGTTCTGCCACGACTTGTGTCGGTTCTGATAATCCATTATTGAACCACACTTCTACAATCTCTACTATAGCTGCTCCAAAGAATTTAAGAATTAAATCCTTACTTAAACCTTGATTTTTCCCTTCAGTTACATCAACTTCACCCTCTAACTCTTGGATTACAAATTCTAGGAAATGACTACGGAAAGCAGGGGCTCCTTTACTCGTTAACATTGTTGAAAAGAATGAATGATTACGTTCAAAGTATTCAAACCAAATTAGATTTCCCTCGACAAAAGTCAATTCAGATGCCGACTCGCAGAGTATCCTTAGTTGGTTAATATGTTCTTCAATGAGTTTATCAAGTAGATCAAATTTATCCATGTAATGGTCATAAATCGTTCTGCGTCCGACATTTGCCCTGTCGGAAATATCTTGTATCGTAATATGATCAAAACTTTTTTCAGTCATTAGTTCAATAAAAGCATTTTTTATTGCTTCTTGAGATTTTTGTACTCTTCTATCCACCCTAGACATTGTGGTTTTCACCAAACTTTCTTAAAAATTAACGCACAATTTCAATTAACTTGTGCAATAACGTACAAATCGTAGCATTTTGATTGTTGTAGACATCCTCTTTACATTTTATATTATATACAGATGTGCGATATCGTATCAATATGCGATTTACAAACACATCAAATTTTACTAACTTGGAATAATAGAAGAGTTAATTAAATTCAAAGAGGAGGTTTAGTTATGGACCGTGTTGAAAAGAGCCAGGAAAAGTTCAAACAGCTTTTTGGTGAGGGAATAACTGCCGCACATGCTACTGATCCTGATTTTCAGGACATTCTAAACCATTTCATTTTTGGGGAAGTTTTTTATCAAGGTAACCTTGATGATAAGATGCGTGAGTTGATCACACTGGTTGTTCTTGCGACCAATCAAACATTGCCTCAGTTGAATGCGCATGTTCACGCCGCACTAAACGTTGGGCTAACATCTGTCGAAATCAAAGAGGCTGTTTACCAGTGTGCTCCATACATCGGATTCCCAAAAACGTTAAATGCTATCAATGAAGTCAATGAGGTTTTCAAAGCAAAGAATATCGCTTTGCCGATTGAAAGTCAAAAGACTGTAGATGAAGAAAATCGTTTTGATAAAGGACTTGCAGTGCAAGTAAAGATATTTGGTGATGTGATTAAAAAAATGCAGGAGAGTGCTCCGTCAAATCAAAAGCATATACAGGAATATCTATCCACTTTTTGCTTCGGAGATTTATACACCCGTGGCGGACTTGATTTGAAAACACGAGAATTGTTAACGCTCTGCATCATTACTGCATTAGGTGGTGCTGAAGGTCAAGTGAAGGCACATGTACAGGGTAACAAAAATGTGGGCAATGACAAGGAAACATTGATCGCCGCCATCACCCACGGCCTTCCATATATGGGCTTTCCGAGAACACTGAACGCATTAGCTTGCGTAAATGAAATTATTCCTGAAAATTAAGAAGGGTGTTATTTATTATGTCTAATATTCAAGATAAAGTTGTCATTATTACAGGTGCTTCTTCTGGAATTGGAGAAGCTACTGCAAAAGAACTTGCGTTTAAAGGAGCAAAGTTGGTACTCGCAGCTCGTCGTGAAGATCGATTAAAGAAATTACAAGAAGAAATTAGAACCAATGGCGGAGAAGCTATTTATAAAGTGACAGATGTCACTTCTCGTCAACAAATGGAAGAACTCGCTGCTTATGCACTTAAAGAGTTTGGCAAAATTGATGTACTAGTTAACAATGCTGGAATCATGCCACAAGCTTTTCTAGCTGAAAATAAAGTTGATGAGTGGGATAAAATGATTGATGTCAACATCAAAGGTGTTTTGTATGCCATCGCTGGTATCGTTCCATCTATGAGAGAACGCAAATCCGGTCACGTTATCAACCTTTCTTCAGTAGCAGGACATAACATCTACCCTGGTGGAACAGTATACTGTGGTACCAAATTTGCAGTAAGAGCCATCTCTGAAGGTTTACGCCAAGAAGAAGCGATGAATGGCACCAATATCCGAGTTACCAATATTTCTCCTGGGGCTGTTAGCAGCGAATTGTTAGAAACTACAACAGACCCAGCAATGAAAGCAGGGCTAGATGAATTTTACAAAGTTGCCATCGATGGTGACAGTATCGCTCGTTCAATAGCCTTTGCCATTGAACAACCATCTGATGTAGGAATAAATGAACTGATTATACGCCCTACAGTTCAAGTAGGTTAATAATAAAAAATATAGTTTATTGGAGGAATTAAAATGGCAAAACATGAAGAAGTAAAAAATGGCGTTATTTTCCCAGTGGGCGAAAAAAATGAAGCATATGCACAATTTTTTGTTGGACAAAGCTATCTTAAATCATTAATTGCTGACCCTAAAGTGAGTGTAGGTGTAGGAAATGTGACCTTTGAACCAGGATGCAGAAATAACTGGCATATTCATCGTGATGGATTCCAACTTTTATTAGTAACTGGTGGCGAAGGTTGGTACCAAGAAGAAGGAAAACCTGCTCAATTCTTAAAAGCCAGTGATGTTATTGTCACCCACGATGGTGTAAAACATTGGCACGGGGCTACAAAAGATAGCTGGTTTGAACACATTGCAATCACTGCAGGTACACCGGAATGGTTGGAACCAGTAACAGATGTGGAATATAGCAAATTAAAATAAAAGTTGATGATAAGAATTGCCCTGTTATACAGGGCTTTTTTATATCAATCATAAGAATTATGATGTATTCAACCACTACTTTTATGAAAGGAGTAATACCTTTGGATAGGCCATATGATACCTGATTTGGTTCAAATACTTTGAGAGAATATAAGAAAATTCGGGACAAACCGAACTCCTTGTTTAATAATTAATTCGTGTAACCCTAACATAAAGCATAAATGCATAAACATATGCGTACCCCAATGATGTCTTTAGGAGGTTAAACAGCTATAACATCGTTTACTTTCCTCATCTTTGTGCAAGGCCTTCGAAGCTTTGTTAAAGTAAGTATTATCTAACTCGAAACCAATAAAGTTCCGATTTAAGTTTATTGCAGCCTGTCCTGTTGATCCTGAACTCATAAAACAATCTAATACTGTTTCACCTTCATTAGTATGAGTTGCAATGATTTTTTCCAGAACAGGAACTGGCTTTTGACAAGGGTAAAATCTCACTTTTCCACTAACCATAGGTGCTCCTTAAGAAGCCTCATCATAATAAAAATTAAACGTTCCTTTTGTTCCTTTAGTATAGGAAATAAAATATTCTTCTATTCAAAAAAAGGTAAGAGCATATAAGTGCCCTTACCTTTCTTCATTTTCTTCTTCCCTACTACTCTTCCTTGCCTGCTGCCATATTCATGCTCGCTTCGACATTCTCCTGGCTGATGGTGGTGAATGGTAAATTTCGTTTTCCTGAGAAATTCTCAAGCAAGTCTTTGACATCAATTCCCGAGGATGCTTTTAATGACTCCTGCAAGGATGCCATTAAATCCGTTGCATATCCAGTCACTTTATTAGCCCCGCCATTCGCACCGCTTCCGCCTGTGTCCACTACAGTGATCTTGTCGATATTACTAAGCGGGCTTGCCACTTGTTTTGCATATTCCGGCAGCATTTTCAAAATCATGTCCATTACGGCGGCTTGCCCGAACTGTTCAAATGCTTCGGCTATTTTCTGCTTGGCCTCTGCTTCTGCTACCCCTTTTAACCTGATGATTTCCGCTTCTGTCGTACCTTGTGCCCTTTGGGCGTCCGCTTTAGCAAGACCGTCCATTCGAACGCGTTCCGCTTCCGCTTTTGCCATGGCTTCAATTTTATACTTATCGGCATCCGCTTCTGTAATCTGTTTCATCTTGTTGGCGGAGGCTGCCTGCTCTACCGCATAACGGTCGGCATCGGCCTTTTTCTTCACTTCTGAATCATATTGCTTTTCACGGCGGAGGATTTCTTTTTCCTCCAGCTCAATTTGCTTCTGCCGTTCGATGATCCTGATTTGCATTTCCTGTTCGGTTACATCCTGTTTAGACCTGGCCGTTTCAAGATCGTACGCTTGGTCAGCCCGTGCCTTGGCAATATCCTGCTCTCGACGGAATTCCGCAACCTTTAGCTTGTTGATTTTTTCGGCTTCGGCTATTTCTGTTGCCCTTTCAAGTTCGGCACGCTGCGCTTCCTTCGAAGCTTCGGCTCGCTTGATTCGCGTTTCTTTCTCTGCATCGGCGGTAGCTATATCGGCATCCCTCTTCACCTGTGCAATCCTAGGCTTTCCGAGCGATTCAAGATATCCATTTTTATCCCGAACATCTTTAATCGTGAACGATACGATAATGAGTCCCATTTTAGCTAAGTCCTGCGAGGCTACCCTCTGTACCTCCTGGGAAAACTTTTCACGGTTTTTATAAATTTCCTCGACGGTCATCGAACCAAGGATGGAACGAAGATGCCCTTCCAATACTTCCCGCGCTTCCTGTTCACGGTCATCTTTCGATTTACCAAGGAATTGCTCAGCAGCTGTGGCTATATCGGTGATTGAACCGCCAATCTTGATGATCGATACACCATCTGCCATGACCGGAACTCCCTGTTCTGTATATACTTCGGGAGTGGAGACCTCAAGCTTGCTTGACAATAAGCTTAGTGGTTCCGCTTGCTGGAACACCGGGAGAACGAAAGCACCCCCGCCGCGGACGATTTTAATTTTATTTCCTGATTCGTCAATGTGAACATTTTTGCTTCCTAAGTAGCTTCCGGTCACGATTAATGCCTCATCAGGACCAGCCGTGCGATATTTCGTAACAAAGACAGCAATAAGTGCGATAAATAAAACTGCAACTATGGCGACAACTATCCAAATCAAATCAAACATACCTTACCTCCTACACTTTTTTAATCCTGGTGGGGCATAACATAGATAACCCCATTTTTAACTTCGATGATCAAGACCTTTGTATCCGAAACAATTCCTTCATTCTTATAGCTGGCCGCAGTTTTGGCGATGCTTCCACTTATGCTTTCTATCAGGACTTCCCCAAACCCGTCAACGGGGATTGATGTGAGAACCCTGCCGACCCTTCCTCTCAGGTCATTATCATGAAATGTCAAACTTTCTTCCGCTGATGAGATGGGAATCAAAACAAATACATTCAGTAAAGTGACGATGGTAAATGAAATGATGAGGGAAATGCCGGCACATAATCCAGCATTAAGCCCTGAAAGCGATTCAAGTAAAAAACCACTCGCAAAAAACACGGTCAAAAAGCAAAAAATGAGCGTAGGATTAAATATATCCGGTAATTCAAGGCCGGAAAATATATCATTAAACAAGATAAATAAGAATGTTAACCCCCCGAATATAATTAATCCATATAAATAGACTGTTTCTAATGGAACTCCAAATAACTCCATCTCTTTCATCCTTTAAATTCGATTTTTCCAAGCCGCATACTACTTTAATGGCCTAGGATAAGCGTTTTACCAACATTAATAATCTATCGTTATAATCCCCTCCATTTACTTCGCTTACCATTCATACGATTGATGCATTCAAAAAGTTTCATTTATTTTCCAAGTTTTGAATTTCATCCTTGTAAAACCCTGTATTCTCTAGGACCATTATTGAAATAAAATGCATAATACCATTGACAGTGTTTACTTAACATATTAAAATTCTTTATATGTTAACTCGTTACATAACCAGGTTTACATTAGGGGGAAACACGATGAAGGAGCGTCACGAGAAGTTAAGAATGATGATGGTTACAGCATTATTTGCAGCACTTATAGGAATACTTGCCCAAATTACCATTCCACTGCCCTTAGTTCCGATTACAGGACAGACTCTAGCTGTTGGACTGGCAGCAACAATACTGGGTTCACGTTATGGAACCTCTTCCGTTTTATTATACTTGTTCATAGGGGCAGCGGGAGTACCGGTTTTCGCTGAAATGTCTGGGGGACTAGCTAAAATATTCGGTCCGACTGGCGGTTATTTATTATCCTATATCCCGACAGTATATATAACGGGTCTGATATTGGAAAAAACCCGTTTCTCCGTTGCAATGGCTTTCGTTGCAAATACAATCGGGATGATAATTACTTTGGTAATCGGTACGGTTTGGTTAAAATATATGAGTTCATTATCTTGGCCAGTGGCATTTGCCAGCGGTTTTGCACCATTTATAATCGTAGGCGTTTTAAAGGCATTCCTTGCATCTTGGCTTGGCATTACAATCCGTTCAAGGTTAGCGTCAGCTAATATGCTGCCAAAAAAAAATGCACCAATATCCCAATGATGGGTAAATGAAGAGAGGATACCGCTTATGGCATCCTCTCTTTTCTTCTATATTCAACTTCCAGAATACTACAAAAAAAAAGACTCTTAAAAAAGAATCTTTTTTGCAAGTGTTTATTGCGGTCCTATCCCCATAAGTCCGAATATGAATAGCAAATGTATATTATCCCCTTTGCTAACCGTAATCATTTTACTATAGGAACAGTAATTTGACAACTATTGAAGGCACACAGAAACATGCAGAATATCGTTACGGATTTTAGTTACTTATTACTCAATTTATATTCTTTTTTCGTACCATCATCGAAAACGACCTCTAAATCAAATTCTTGATAGCCATCCTTCAAATTAAAAGCTTTTGTCACTTCTTGAATGACTTCCTCATCTGTTGAATCTTTAGTGAATGTCAATTTTTCTAGAATCGGGGTCAACTCTTTCATTGCTTCGTCACCGTGAACTTCGTGTTTGTTAAGCTTGTCCTCGATTGAAGCTTCTGTTTGGGCTCCCATTGTATCATATTCAGCTTCGTATTCGTTATCATTGCCGGTATAATCCACTTCTAATTGAAAATCCTTATATGTGAAAGGTAGTTTTTCATTATTATCCTTGCCTGTTTCAGGATTATTTTCAGCTTGATTTTCATTTTCCTGAACCGGGGGGTTTTTCACTTCATCTTTTTCTTCGCCGCATCCAGCCAAAACAAGCATAGCGGCAAACGGCACTGATAATATTTTGATTGATCTCCCCATTAGTTTTTTCCTCCTTTAGTTTGTATACCTTACTTATTTCCTAATGGGGGTCATTTAAAACCTCAACCAATCTCTCAAATACATCAAATCGGCCAAGTTATCATTGTGGAAGGATATAAAACAATACCGCAAAAAAGTGTGTGGCAGTTCCCCCAAGCACGAATACATGCCAAACCGCGTGATGGAACGGAAAACCCCGCCAAACATAAAAGATGGCTCCGAACGTATAAAGCAATCCCCCTGCAATCAGTAGCTGGATACCCGCTGCAGGCATCGTAGCTGTAAGTGGTCCCCAAACGATAACGATCATCCACCCCATGGCAATATAAAGGATCGTCGAAAGGAAGAGGAATTTTTTCACATAGAAAGCTTTGAAGACGACGCCAATGATTGCAACTCCCCAAATGATACCTAGCAGTGTCCAGCCCAGTGACCCTTTGATCACAAGAAGCATGATTGGCGTGTATGTTCCTGCAATGAATATATATATGGCTGAATGATCAAAGATTTCAAAAATATCCTTTGTTTTACCTTCTGGAAAACTATGCACTAAAGTGGAAGAGACGTATAAAAGAAGCATGGAAACACCATATATGACCGAAATGACTACATTCCAAGGCGATCCTGTTTGGGCTGAGAATATGATTAAAAACACAAGTGCGGCAATACTCAACAAAACGCCGACACCGTGGGTTATCGCATTGACCACTTCTTCTTTTCTTGTATAAACATGAGTATTGGCCATGTTACAGCTCCTTAATTCCGGATTAATTTTTTTAGTATTCCCCTAAAGTATACATCAGATCTTCCAAGCAATATAGAAAAGTGAATAGTAACTTGATTAACTGCCACCAATTAGATTATTATCTAATTAGATGTTAATCTAATTATGAGGGGGGATAAAGTGCAATTAGAAAAATTGGTCGCTTTCCACAAGACGATTGGTGATGTGACAAGGATCAGGATAATATCCATCCTGGCAAACGGTCCAAAACACGGACAGGCACTTGCAGGTATACTAAAATTGACGGCTCCGACCATCTCACACCATTTATCGAAATTGAAAGACATTAATTTAGTGAAGGACCGGAGGGAAAAAAATACGGTCTATTATTTTTTGAATGAAGATGTCCTGCAGCATTATTCGTCAGCATTGCCTAAAATGGTTTCAACTAAGGGGGACTCCAGTAAAATGGAAAATCAAAAGCTGATTTTAGAACATAAAAAGATCCTTGAAAACTTTTATACTCCAGATGGTCGACTAAAAACTATACCAGCACAAAGAAAAAAGAAAATGATCGTTCTTCATCATATTGGAAGCCTTCTGGAAAAGGGACGTAAATATCCAGAAAAAGAACTGAATGAATTCATCCAGTCTTTCCATGATGATTATGCAACGATAAGACGTGAACTCATTATCGGAAGCATCATGTACCGCGAAAACAGCATTTATGAGCTGAATCCCCGCGAAATGTGGGCTGATATCATTTAACGGTTTTCTAAAAAAAGAACCGGTCTCCCATTTGGAAAACCGGTTCTTAGATGCAGTTTAGATGGCAAAATGGTGCCCGCCGATAATTTTTATTACCTCTAATTGTTTCATCCATTCGCTGTCCGAAATACTTGGATTCCAAAAATACAAGGCATCATTTGTGTAGCCATGAATAGCCAATGCTTCATTGACAGCTCTCTTGGCATCCTTTCCTGCCGGTTTGTTTATACTGCCATCACCTACAGGCGAGAATTGGTTTTTTTGATAAATCACTTCCCGGACCGTATCAGGGAATTCATTGCTATCAAGGCGATTCAAAACAACTCCCGCCACCTCGACCTTTCCTCTGTATGGTTCCCCTTTGGCTTCTGCATGCACAAGCCTTGCTAATAATTCTTTATCTTTATCATTCATTACATGTGGAATAATCAATGTTTTACCAGGTTCGGCAACATTATTTACGTTATGATTGACTTCTTTTAACTTACCGATCGGAACACCGTGCTGCTTTGCAATATCCCAAATCGATTCACCTTGTTTAATGACATGTTTAGTTGCCCCATCAGAAGCTTTAGTTGTCGTTCCCTTAGGAAAAGCTATACCAAGTACGATGACACTTAGAGTCATTATCACGGATATTAATACTGATAATTTCATCCTGTTACCTCCTCGTTAAGCACCTTCCTAGGATAACAGACCATATTGGAGAAAACAGTGCTAAATTTTTTCCAAGGAAATGCAGGAAATATTTTCACGTTTCAATTTACCTTTGAAATTTTATGTTTCCCACTCTTCCCGCAGCATTCCCATTCTGATTGAATCATAATAATAACCATCATGATAGCGGCATTTTCTCATTCTTCCCTCTACTTGCATTCCTACCTTTTTCCCAACTGCGATCATACGTTCATTACCTGACCAAGTTGTAAGTCCAACCCGCTCAATCTCCAGGTTTTCGAATAAATACCCACTGAACATCATTAATGCTTCTGTCCCATGACCGCCATTCCAATACTGGGGATCAAAAATAGTAATTCCGATTTCAAGCCAGCGTGAAGGTTCATGTTCCCAGTAATATACAACAGATCCTATAATTTGATCGTTTTTTTCCATTAATAGCTCGGAGTAAGTCCCGATTTTTTCATCATAGGTTTTATGCTTCGTTTCTTTTTCGATAAACGTATGGAAATCAATGAGTTCAAGAGGGAGATAAGGTGCATCCCACTTTTTCCATTCCGGATCGGTTTCGCCATATTTCAGGCTCCATAAACGTTTTAAATCGGCTTGATTTACATTCCTCAATATGACTTTGCTACCTTCAATCCGAACATCGTCCACTCCGCTTCCTCCCACTTCATCCATGCTGAACCTTCCATTTTACTGGTCGACACATAATTTAATAAAATATTGCCTTTCTCTTGGACCATCGAATTCACAAAAATACACACCCTGCCAAGTACCAAGGACTAAGCTCCCTTTATGGATGATCACATGTTGTGAAGAACCAACCGTACTTGATTTCAAATGGGCAGCCGTGTTTCCTTCCATATGTAAATCCAATGTATGATTCCATGGGTATTGCTCATCCAATCTTCTTAATATATCCTTTTTGACATCGGGGTCAGCATTTTCATTGATCGTGATCCCTGCAGTCGTATGTGGACAATATATAAGAGCTACCCCTTCTTGAATCCCCTTTTCCTTGATGAATGCCTGTACTTCTGTCGTAACATCAATCATATCATCCCTTTTCACCGTTTTTAAGGTATTTTTCTTCAGCATGTACATTCACTCCTTTTATTCATTTTAATACTCCTTTACCCATAAACATAAAAATTCATGCTTTCTTAAACAATGCACGACTAAAACATAAGGAGATCTTATCGATGACAATCAAAAAAAAACATCCCTATTGATCTTTTTATTTTAGGCTGTTTTCGCATACTTTGTTGCTATTTACCAAGTAGTGCGGTGTGGTTGATTTCCCCTCCAGATGCTCGCTTTCCTTGGTGCGGGCGGTGAGCCTCCTCGGCGTAACGCCTGTGGGGTCTCACCTGTCCCGCTGCTCCCGCAGGAGTCTCGCACTTCCGCTCCAATCAACCTTAAATAGAGTCGTTTTAAAAACAACAATCTTTACGAAAAGAGCCTTATTTTAAAATTGGATATATAAGGAATTGGAAGGTGTTGCAAAATGAACTTCCTTTTTAAGTCAATCGACCATTACCAATTAGCATCTCCTAATACCGAGGACCAATCAAGGAAGTTTTTCACTGAGATACTAATGTTCCGGGAAGTGAAAAAGCCTCATTAAGTTCCAATGGCGGGTTATGGTTCGAATCGGGATCGATCAAGATTCATGTCGGAACGGAGGATCATTTCATTACGCAAAAAAAGCTCATCCAGCACTTGAAGTTGAAAAACTCAACGAATTTAAACAACATTTAATGACTTAGTATATTTCTTTTACAGTAGATGGAGGTTGCCCGGTGCGAACCGTATATATTTAACCGATCCCTTCGGCTGGATCGAAATATTGGAATGTAAGTAATAAAAAGCGGGTCCATTTATCTCGGACCCGCTTTTGTAGTATATTTATTTTTGTTTCTTTTTCCAGATTCCCAATATTAAAGCAGTAATGAGGGCTCCTATTAAAATCGCCAGCAAATAGCGGAAAGGATGGTTGACTAGGGGGATGACGAATATACCCCCATGCGGCGCTGGCAATGTTACTCTAAAAGCCATTGACAGCGCTCCTGCCGTCGCTGACCCAATAACACTGCTGACAATAACCCGCAATGGATCCGCCGCCGCAAAAGGAATCGCTCCCTCTGTAATGAACGAAGCACCCATGAAGTAATTAGTGAAGCCGGATTTCCTTTCCATTTCATTGAATTTACTTTTAAAGAATGTAGTTGCAAGTGCGATTCCAAGAGGAGGAACCATTCCACCAGCCATAACTGCAGCATGCGGTCCGAAACTTGATGCTTCAATGGCTGCAATCCCAAAAGTGAATGCCGCTTTATTTAAGGGGCCTCCCATATCCACAGCCATCATGCCCCCAAGAATCAAGCCGAGGAATATTGCGTTCGTGCCGGATAAGCCCTGCAGCCAATTAGTCAGGCCCGTGTTAATTGCTGTTACTGGTTCATTTACGAGAAATATCATGATAAACCCTGTAATTAACATTCCGAATACAGGATAGAGTAAAACCGGTTTAATGCCATCAAGTGTTTGCGGTAACTTGGAAAACAATTTTCTTAATAGTAAGACGACATAACCTGCAAGGAAACCGGCGATCAGTCCGCCAAGAAAACCGGCATTAGCCTGTGCTGCCAATAATCCACCTACCATACCAGGGGCAAAACCTGGACGGTCGGCTATACTTGAAGCAATGAATCCAGCGAGTACTGGGATAAGCAAGAAGAAGGCACCATTTCCCCCGCCAATATCACTTAGTGCTTTGGCAATGGGATTATAATCCGGATTTGCCGGATCGGCTGCCTCGATTCCAAAAAAGAAAGAAAGCGCAATCAAGATTCCGCCCCCGACGACAAATGGAAGCATATTACTTACACCATTCATTAAGTGCTTGTAAATCCCCAATCCTCCCTTAGCTGAATCACCTTCATCACTTTTACCATTTCCAGTTCCTTTGTAAACAGGTGCATCCTGATTCATGGCTCTGGTTAACAGTTCCTCGGTCTTCCGGATCCCCTGGGCAACAGGGACAATAATGACATGTTTTCCATTAAAACGATCCATTTCTACCTGCTTATCAGCCGCAACAATAATGGCATCCGCCTCTTCAATTTCTGCGGCGGTTAAACCATTTTTGATTCCTGTGGAACCATTTGTTTCCACTTTGAAATCGATTCCCATTTCCTTCGCTTTAGCCTTTAACGCATCGGCAGCCATATAAGTATGGGCAATTCCTGTTGGACAAGCTGTAACGGCAAGGATTTTACCTCCTTTATCGTTACTGCTGGCGCCATTACTCAATTGCTTTTCTTCACTTTCTTCTTCATAAGCTTCCATTTCTTTTTGATTGATTATCTCCAACACTTCCTCACCAGAAGAAGCAGAAATCAATCGGGCCCTGAATTTATCATCCATCAGTAACGAAGAAAGCCTAGAAAGAGTTTCCAAGTGATCTGCATTCGCTCCTTCACTGGCTGCAATCATAAAGAACAAATGGGCCGGCTGTCCATCAAGCGATTCATAATCCACACCACTGACCGATTTGCCGAAACAGATGGCAGGTATCTTTACAGCATTTGTTTTTGCATGCGGTATGGCTATCCCTTCACCAATCCCGGTTGTGCTTTGTTCTTCACGTTTTAAGATGGCAGCTTTGAAACCATCCAGATCATTTAACCTGTCTGCCTCGGCTAACTTTCCTGATAGTTCATCAATGACTGCTTGCTTTGTAACACTTTGCAGATTGATTATGATTGTATCCAATTTTAACAAGTCTGTAATTTTCATAGAGTCAGCCTCCTGTTAGTTGATTGATAGCAATTTGCGGTAATAACTCTTCAATTTTATCCAATGTACCGAGATCGGATGAAAAGGCTGTAGCACTTCCTGCCGCAAGACTGAAGCGGAAAGCAGATAGAATATCCCCTGTCCTTTCATATGTCCCGATGAAACCTGCGACCATGGAATCACCGGCACCCACTGAGTTGATGACGTTCCCTTTTGGAACATTTGCGGAATATGATTCTCCACCCGAGCAAAGCACGGCACCCTGTCCCGCCATTGAGACAATAACGTTTTGTGCTCCTGCTTCAACCAATTTAGCGCCATATTCCCTAGCATCATCAATGTTACTTATTTCCCTGGAAAAAAGCTCACCCAGTTCATGATGATTGGGCTTTATTAAAAATGGCCGGTGTGGAAGGACATTCAGTAATTCCTTGCCACTCGTATCCACCACCACTTTAATGCCATTATGGGTACAAGACCTTGCCATGGCTTCGTATACATCCGAAGGAACGCTTGGAGGGATGCTTCCTGACAAAATGAGGATATCATTATTGTTCAACTGTTCAATCTGACTAAATAATTGTTGATAATTCCCTTTTGAAATGACTGGCCCTTGGCTATTTATTTCGGTCTCAAGCCCTGTTTTCAATTTAATGTTAATTCTTGTATCTCCAGCTATTTCTGTAAAGTCCGTGAAAATCTCTTCCTGTCTTAAAAACCTTTTTACAAATTCACCTGTTTGTCCACCGATGAATCCTAACGCTGTTGTACTATTTCCCAGCCTTTTTAGCACACGGGAAACATTGATCCCTTTCCCTCCAGGGAATTTTGCATCATAACTGGTTCGATTCACCTTGCCCATTTGAAAGCTCTCCACTTCGACCAGGTAATCGATGGATGGATTGAGTGTCACTGTATAAATCATTAAATGGTCACGACCTTTACCTTTGGATTTTTTTGAAGGTGAGCAACAGCCTCTTCATCATTGCTGTCAGTAAGGATAATGGCATCGCTTACATCTGCCACCTTGGCGAAAGTAGCTTCATTAAGTTTTGAACTGTCAGCAAGCACGTAGGTCTCGTTAGAGAGACGTAATGCCATCTTCTTCAGCAGGGCTTCCTCAGGGTCTGGTGTTGTGAAACCCAATTCTTGATGGATGCCGTTCATTCCCAAGAAACATTTATCAAAACGGTATTCATTCAAAAACTGTACAGCATTACTTCCTATAATTGCATTTGTCGAAAACTTTATCATTCCGCCAACTAACACTGTTTTGATTTCCAATTCGATGAGTTTTGGAATATGCATAAGACCATTTGTCAGCACCGTTATATTTTTATCTTTTAAATAAGGAATCATTTCGGCAGTTGTCGTGCCTGCATCAAGATATATACAATCATTTTTCTCTATGAATGAAGCCGCCAGCTTTGCTATAAGTTGTTTTTCAGCTTTTGCTTTGTATTGCTTTTCCATAGTTGTTGGCTCAAGGCCTTTTCTTTGCAGTAAAGAGGCCCCGCCATGCACGCGTTTCAAGAGCTTCATTTCTTCGAGTTGCACTAAATCTCTCCGAATGGTCGACTCCGAGGCTTGTAACTGATCTACAAGCTCCTGCAGCTTTACCGTTCCTTGTTCTTTAAGGATCGATAAGATGAACTGATGCCTTTCAGTTGTCAACAATTCGCCCACCTCACTTTAATATCATCATCATATATGAAAATGAAAGAATAATCAATCATAAACGTTTAAAAATAATCAAATTCATCCAAAAATACATTCAAAAACATTCATTTTTATTAGAGATGAACTTTCTTGAATTTCATTATCTTTTTTTCTATGAAAATATCCTTTCTTGTTCAACAAAAAAACCCCCATGTCAAGATGACAGGGGGGTAGTATTATTTTATTAGCCTTGAAGTAAAAGTTGTTCTGGATCTTCAAGCATATCTTTGATGGCCACCAAGAAACCAACAGCTTCTTTTCCGTCTACGATACGGTGATCATAAGATAATGCAAGGTACATCATTGGTCTGTTTTCGATTTGGTCTCCAACAGCGATTGGACGAGTCTTGATTGTATGCATGCCCAAAATCCCAACTTGAGGGGCATTCAATATTGGTGTTGATAATAGGGAACCGAAAGTCCCTCCGTTAGTGATGGTAAAAGTACCACCTGATAAATCTGAAAGTCCCAGTTTGTTGTTACGCGCTTTAACAGCTAAATCCGAAATGTTCTTCTCTATTTCAGCAAAGCTTTTGCGGTCAGCATCCCTTACAACTGGAACGACAAGACCTTCATCAGTGGATACTGCTACACCGATATCATAAAAGTTCTTTTTCAGGATATGGTCGCCTTGGATTTCAGCATTCAATAACGGATATTTTTTCAATGCGCCAATGACCGCTTTAGTGAAGAATGACATGAAACCAAGTTTAACATCATTTGTTTTCACGAAAGAATCCTTATGGCGGTTACGCAATTCCATGACTGCAGAAAGATCGACTTCGTTAAAAGTTGTAAGCATGGCTGCTTCTGATTGTACTTGAACTAGACGTTTGGCAATGGTTTGACGACGGCGTGTCATTTTAACCACTTCAATGCGGTCATCATTCACTTCAACAGGAGCTGCTGCTTGTTTAGCTGCAGGAGCTTGTTTTGGAGCTGCTGCAGGTGCATTACTTGCTGCTTCTACGTCTTGTACACGTACACGACCTAGTGGATCTGCTACAGGCACCTGAGTCAAGTCAATTCCTTTTTCACGAGCCAATTTCCTTGCAGCTGGTGATGCAATAACTTGTTGAGTGGATGATGATTCTTTCGCTTCTGCTTTAGGAGCCTCTTTAGCAGGAGCCGCTTGTTCAGCCTTAACTGGTTCTGCTTTAGCTTCTTCAACCTTAGGAGCTTCCGCTTTTGGAGCTGCTGCAGCTGATCCATTTTCATCAACGATGGCGATAGCCTGTCCGACTTGGACAGTATCGCCTTCTTCTGCTAAATGTTCAGAAAGTGTACCAGTATAATCTGAAATGATTTCAACGTTCACTTTATCCGTTTCAAGTTCAAGGACATATTCTCCTTTTTCAACGTGATCACCGGGTTGTTTTAACCATTGCGCAATAGATCCTTCAGAAATTGATTCTGCTAATTCAGGTACTTTTACTTCAGCCATTTTATTTCTCCCCCTCATTATTGCGTGTAATTGCTTGAGTCATAATCCGTTGTTGTTCATTTTTATGGACAAGTGGATCTCCCTCAGCCGGGCTTGATCTGCGCTTCCTTCCTATATATGTTACTGAAAGATTGCCAGGAGCCGCTGCATTTAGGCGAGGTTCAACAAATGTCCAAGCACCCATGTTTTTAGGTTCTTCTTGAGCCCAGAAGATTTCTTTAAGATTTGTATATTTTTTCAGGGCTTCTTGAACTCCAGTGAATGGGAATGGATAAATTTCTTCGATACTGATGATTTGCAACCAATCCGTATTTTTTTCAGTTGCCGCTTTTTCACGAAGTTCAACCGCCAATTTACCTGTTGCAAAAACAATGCGTTCAACCGATTTAGGTTTTTTGCCCAAAGTTTTGGTTTCTACGAATGATTCAAACGCGCCTTCACTGAATTCTTCTGTTGTAGAAGCCATCACCTGATTACGAAGCATACTCTTCGGTGTCATGATGACAAGCGGACGTACTTGTTCTTGATCCAAAATCTTAGCTTGTCTTCTAAGGATATGGAAGTATTGAGCTGCCGAACTTAAGTTAGCAACTGTCCAGTTGTTTTCAGCTGCTAATTGAAGGAAGCGTTCCAGTCGTGCACTTGAGTGCTCTGGCCCTTGTCCTTCATAACCGTGTGGAAGCAGCATGACAAGACCTGATTTTTGACCCCATTTTGCACGGCCAGCAGCGATGAATTGGTCAAAGATCACTTGTGCTGTATTAGCGAAGTCACCGAATTGGCCTTCCCATAATACAAGTGTCTCAGGTGCAAAAACGTTATAACCATATTCATAAGCCAGAACTGCCGTTTCCGTAAGCGGGCTGTTATGAACAGCGAATGAAGCTTTGGCAGTTTCAAGTGTGTGAAGTGGTGAATATGTTTTTCCATTAACACTATCATGTAACATGATATTACGTTGTGCAAATGTTCCACGCTCTGAATCTTGTCCTGTCAAACGGATTGGCGTGCCGTCACTTAAAATCGATGCAAAAGCCAATGTCTCGGCATGTGCCCAATCGATTTTTCCGTCAGGACCAAAGGAATCCAAGCGACGTGATAGGATCTTTCCTAATTTTTTATTAGGGGTGAATCCTTCCGGCCATTTAACAAGCTCTTCGTTAATTGTAACAAGTTCTTGTTTCGGAACTGCCGTTTCAATGGCTGGAAGTCCTTTTTCAATAATCCCAGGAGGATTACACTCTTTGGAAGCTTCCGGTTTATTTCCGGAAATTTTCGCATATGCATCTGCAAGCCTTGTATCCACTTGCTCAGCAATCGCTTTAACTTCAGCTTCAGTGAACTCGCCGGATTCAATAAGTTTTTTCCCATAAAGCTCTTTTACGGTTGGATGCTTATGGATTAATGCATACATTTCAGGTTGAGTCACCAATGGCTCATCCATTTCGTTATGGCCGAAACGTCTGTAACCGATCAGGTCGATCAAGAAATCCTTGTTGTATTTTTCACGATATAGGTTAGCAAGGTTCACAGCAGCCATACATGCTTCTGGATCATCTGCATTTACATGCACGATCGGCACTTCGAAGCCTTTTGCCAAATCACTAGCATATAAGGTTGAACGTGAATCTTCACTTTCCGTTGTAAAACCGATCATGTTATTGGCGATGATATGGATTGCGCCGCCAACTTGATAACCGCGTAAACGGCTTAAGTTAAACGTTTCAGGTACAATTCCTTCACCTGGGAATGCAGCATCACCATGAATCAGGATTGCAAGAGATTTGGAAATGTCTTGCACAGGGAATCCTTTTTCTGTACGGTCTTCTTGAGCCGCACGAGAATACCCTTCCACGATTGGACCGACTACTTCCAAGTGACTTGGGTTATTGGCAAGTGTAATCCTTGCTTTTTGTATATTAGCTTTTGTAATCTGTTTATCCAGACCTAAATGGTATTTAACATCACCTGTCCATCCATTGTTAATGCCTGTTGAACCCTCGGAAGGAACCAAATCTTTATTCGGTGAATGTTGGAATTCAGAGAAAATGACCTCATAAGGCTTTCCTAATACATGTGCAAGCACATTCAAACGTCCACGGTGAGCCATGGCAATATTCACATTACCCGTTCCGTTTTGGACAGTTTGTGAAATCATTTCATCTAAAATCGGAACCATAGCATCCAGTCCCTCAATTGAGAAACGTTTTTGCCCTACATATGTGCGGTGAAGGAATTTCTCGAAACCTTCTACTTCATTCAATCGTTTAAGTAATAGTTCTTTTTTCTCTTTTCCCACTTCCGGGAACATGCTTCCAGATTCGACCATATCAGTAAGCCATTGCTTTTCATCCAAGTCATTAACATGATGAAATTCAAAGGCTATCGTTTTTGTATAGAGTTGTTTTAGGTATTGTACGGCTTCGTATCCGTCTTTCACGTCTTCAGGTGATTCCGGACAAATAAAGTCAGCCGGTATTTTCCTTAAATCATCTGCAGTCAAGCCATATTTTTCAAAGTGAATTTGTTCAGTGTCCAAAGCTTCTTCTTTTAAAGGATAAATATTTGCAGCAAGATGCCCGTATGCACGGATATTTTCAGCTAACTTCACTGCAGACATAATTTTCTTCATTGGAAGAACTTCTCCAGTTTGTACAGTTGATGCACTTACAGTTGTTGTTTCTGCCGATACATCGAATGAAGGAGGACCTGCTACTTCAAAAAAGTTTTTCAGTTCCGGATCCACTTCTTCCGGGTTGGCTAGAAATAAATCGTATTGCTCCATGACATACCCAAGGTTTGGACCCGAAAAAGCTTTCCAGTGGTCTAATACCTTAGAATCATTGATGGTCATTTTGTAAACCCCCAAATTTTTCTCATAATTTTTTTCATTCCGTTTTATCCATCCCCAAATTTCTTTCTTCTAATTTTCCCCAAATATAGGATATATATAAGATATATAATAAATAACTTTGGTTATTGAATAATAAAATTTTAAAGGATAAAACGTTTTCAGATGTTATATTAACATGTTTTTGTCGAAATATCCAAAGGTTAAACCACTTTATACAACCTTTTTTCAACTATATTTCTGCTTAATTCGTCAAAAATCGCTTTTAACTGTCTTTTTTGCTCATTTAAGTCTTTTTTTCGCTAAAAAAAGATTTTTGTATTTTTGTATAATGATTATTTTTCAGGTAAATTTAACTAGTTTGAAAGCCCTTTCACCTCACTCAAACTTCCAAGCTGTTAAACTTAGATTGCCATATTGAAAGCTTCTGTGCAGAAGAGCCGCTTTTTTATTGTCATCCCCTGAGCCCATTGCGATGACCAATGGAATGAAATGCTCTTTGGAGGGCACAGCCTCTGTACTGTAAGGGGCGATATTTTCATAATTGAACAAAGATTGCAAATCCCATTTCATGATTTTTTCTTCGACCCAGTTCTCAAACTCGATTGCCCATCCCTCTGCAACATGCATATCTTCCTGAATATGTGTGAAATTATGGACAATTCCACCGCTTCCTATGATCAGGACATTATTTTCCTTTAATTCCCTCAATGCTTTCCCAATTTCATACTGCTTGTCCAATGGCAGCGAAGGACTAATGGACATAGATACGGTCGGGATATCAGCTTCTGGGTACATGATATGCAAAAGCCCCCATGCTCCATGATCCAGGGGGCGCCTTTCATCAAGTTCCCCCAATACATCTATCCTGGACAATAAGGTTAAAATTCGATCTGAAAGCTCCAGGCATCCCCTCGCAGGATATGTTATCTGAAATATTTCTTCAGGAAATCCAGCAAAATCGTAAATGACTTCATGCTTCCCCACTGCAGAAATCATTTGATCTTCATTTTCCCAATGTGCTGACAAAATAACGATGGCAGCAGGTTTCTTCATAGTTTGCATATATTCCTTCAAAAAAAGAGTATAGCTATTCTTTTCCAAAGCTAATAGCGGTGTTCCATGTGATAAAAACAATGATGGCATCATAGAGACGATAAATCCTTTCGCATTGTAATCTCAATATCCTATACCTTAATTTACTATAGTTAAACAATGTGTTCATCAATTAAATTGCATTTTCGGCGTAGTCTCATCAATAGTATCAAAGGTATATCCTTCTTTTTTAAGGAATTCAATTATATCAGGCAACGCTTTCACTGTATTTTTCATACTATTGATATCATGCAATAAGATATTAACATGCTTTTGATTTTTCGTCCCTTTTTGTACAGCAGAAATGATTTGTTGTTCACTTATTGACGGACTGAAGCCATCTGTCGAGTCAATGGACCAATCAAAATAAATATACCCTTTTTCCTTTAGTTGTTGAAGGATTCCATTGATGATTGGTTTCGTTGACGCCTGATGCCGCAGCCGATTATTTGAGCCGCCAGGAAGGCGCACAATACGGCTTTTTATCCCATACTCCTCTTGCAGCATGGTTTCAAGCCTATTCAAATCTTGAAAGAAATTCTCAGTCGACCGATAAACGATGGAATAATCATGTGTATAAGAATGAAGGGCGATCGAATGACCGCGGGATATCATTTCCTGATAACAACTCTTTGCGTATGGTTCTTCGTTACCTTTAACGAAAAATGTGGCCTTAACATGATAGCGGTCCAAAATATTCAATATCTCCATGGTATTCAAGGATGGTCCGTCATCGAAGGTCAAATAGGCGATTTTCTGATTCGCCTTACTTTTTAGCAACGGTGTCATCTCTTCAGGAATAACTGCATTTGCATGTACTTGAATGTTTTGCACATCCACATCAGACAAAATAATAATGAGAGAACTCGCCATGGCAAGAGTTAATTTTAGCATCTTCTTCATAGGTGCTGCATCCCCTTCCTTTTGACCATTAAGGTGTACCAGTTAAGGGGTTTCATGCGCAATAAGGCAGCGGTAAAAAATACCGCTGCCTTTATTAAATGAAGTTATCGATCGACATTAAAGTAACGGGCTTCAGGATGTGCAAAAACAATGGCTGAAACGGAAGCCTCTGGTTCCATCATGCATCCTTCAGTCAATTCCACGCCAATATCTTGAGGTTGCAACAGGCGGAATAGCTTCTCCTGGTCTTCCAGATTAGGACAAGCAGGATAACCAAATGAAAACCTTTGCCCGGTGTACTTAGCTGCAAACCGCTCTTTCATGGACATATCAATCGGATCGCTTATACCTAAATCATCCCGCATTAATTGATGGATTCTTTCCGCGAACCCTTCAGCTGTTTCAAGAGCAAGTGATTGAAGGGCGTGATTTTTCAAGAAATCACCTTCAAGTTTCAGTTTTTCTGCCCATTTTCTGATTCCTTTTCCGGCAGTGACCAGGAAGAAACCAACATAATCCATTTGCCCGGAGGAAATCGGTTTTGCGAAGTCCGCTAAACAAAGATGCGGATTAGTATCTTGCCGGGGGAATTCGAAAGTTTCCAAAACCTCATGATGATTGTCCGGGTTGTATATAAATAGCTTATCTCCTTCGCTTTGAGCAGGGAAAAATTGATAAACTGCATTCAAACCATAATCCGGTTCCGTCTTTAAGAATTCGATCAATTCGTCTACGAGATCATTGAGCTGCACTGCTTTTTCATTCCCTTGCTTAAGCAATTCGGTAACTTTGCCTTTTAACCCCAAATGATGACCAATCAGCATTTGCCTATTTATATATGGCTGGACGACATCCAATGGATAGTTTTTCAGGACGTGTCGTTTGATGTCACGCGGTGTTTGAACAGGAACATCGCTTAAAGGAGCCGCTGTGGACTGCTTACGAACAGGTTTTTCCAACGTGGCAGCAATGGCGGCATTCGCTTTCGATCTTTCTCGTTTCTCGACCAACTCTTCCAAGTACACCACTTTTTTGTCGGCGTCATGTAAAATATTCGTTACCGCCAAACCATCCATCGCATCTTTGGAATATAAAACCGGCCCTTCATATTCAGGTGAAATTTTAAAATCGGTGAATTTACGGGATAATGCTGCCCCTCCAACTAAAATTGGGGTATCTATTCCCGCTTGCCTTAAATCCTGCGCGGTTAAAACCATTTGCTGTGCAGATTTGACAAGTAGCCCAGATAGGCCAATGATGGTTGGCTCATGTTTTCGAACCTCTTCAATGATTTGTTGCGGTGCGACCTTTATTCCCAAATCAATGACTTCATAGCCGTTATTGGAAAGGATGATATCCACTAGGTTTTTCCCGATATCATGCACATCTCCCTTGACGGTCGCCAACAGGATTTTCCCTTTCTTAGCACTATCTTCAGCGTTTTCCATAAGTGGTTCAAGGTGAGCTACAGCCGCCTTCATCGCTTCTGCACTTTGAAGCACCTCTGCGACAATAAGTTGGTTGTCATTGAACAGCCGCCCCACTTCACTCATCCCATCCATCAATGGTCCATTGATGATTTCCAATGGGGTATCACCGCGCTCTATCGCTTCATTTAAATCATCAATCAATCCTTCTTTCGTTCCTTCGATAATATAGTTACCAAGACGTTCGTCCAATGGCAGGATCACACCATCATCCTTCTTCTCCGCTTTTTTTCCACGATAAAATTCGGTAAAAATCGCTAAAGTTTCAGTTGATGTTTCAAACAGGAGTGCCTCCGCCAATTTCACTTCCTCTTCCGGTATCAAGGCGAAACGTTCAAGTTTTTCTGTATTCACGATAGCATAATCGAGACCCGCTTTTGTACAATGGTAAAGGAAAACGGCATTTAATATTTCCCTTCCCCTCGCCGGCAGACCGAAAGAAACGTTGGAAATTCCAAGTATCGTTAGGCATTCCGGAAACTTTTCTTTAATCGCCTTTATTCCATTCACCGTCTCCAATGCAGATCCAATATATTGTTCATCCCCAGTGCCTACAGGAAATACCAGCGGATCAAAAATGATGTCATTTTTGTTTAGACCGTACTTATTGACGAGCAAATCCACAGACCGCGTAGCCACTTCCAATTTTCGTTCAGCATCGACGGCCATCCCAATTTCATCAATGGTTCCTACGACAACGGCAGCACCATATTGATGGACTAAGGGTACTATTTTTTCAAAGCGCTCTTCACCATCTTCAAGGTTTATGGAATTTATGATCGATTTTCCTTGTGAATGTTTTAATGCTTGTTCAAGTACGACTTCATCCGTAGTGTCGATGACCAACGGGACTTTCACTTTTTTGACGACCTCTTCTACAAATTCCTTCATGTCGCCAAGCTCATCCCCATCAGGATCGGCAAGACAGATATCAATGACATGTGCGCCTTTCTTTACCTGGTTACGTGCAATTTCGGCAGCTGGCTCGTAATGCTTTCCACGTATCAGCTCCTTGAATTTTCGGGAACCGATAACATTCGTTCTCTCCCCTACGAATAAAGGACGCATTGAATCATCATAAATTAGCGGCTCTATCCCTGATACGGCATGACCATGGGCAGCTTCCATAATTGTACGGGGCTTCATGCCTTCGAGTACCCTGGAAAGTTCTTTAATATGTTCTGGTGTCGTGCCACAACATCCGCCAATGATATTGACCCATCCCTTTTCGGCAAATTGCTTCATTTTCTCTGCCAGGGATGTAGGTGATTCATGATAGTGGCCTTCTTCATCAGGGAGCCCGGCATTCGGATAACAGCTGATGGCGCTATTTGATATATCTGCAAGTGTCCTGATATGGTCTATCATGAATTCCGGCCCTGTTGCACAATTAAGGCCGACAGCTACGGGCTTCATATGTTCAACCGATAAATAAAAAGCTTCTATGGACTGGCCGGCAAGTGTCGTGCCCATCGGTTCGATTGTTCCTGATATGATGACAGGCACATCTTTTCCCGTTTTAGCGAATGCTGCTTTGATTCCAGAAAAGGCAGCCTTGACATTAAGCATATCCTGACAGGTTTCCACCAACAGCAAGTCTACCCCGCCATCCAAGAGACCCAGTGCCTGCTCTTCATAAGAATCTGTTAAAACATCAAAAGTCGTTCCGCCCGTTACAGATAGCGTTTTTGTAGTGGGGCCCATCGAGCCAGCTACATATCTTGGCCATTCATCATTGGAATACTTTTCACAAGCTTTAACGGCAAGCTCAGCTGAAATTTTATTTAGCTTGTAGGCAATCGTACTTATTTGGTATTCCTCAAGGACGATGCTGGTCGCTCCAAAGGTATTTGTTTCTATGATATCTGCGCCCGCTGCTAAATATTTTTCATGAATGGATTGGATGATTTCCGGTTGCGTCAGTGATAAATATTCATTGCAGCCCTCGAATTGTTCCCCGCCAAAATCGTCTGCTGTCAAATTCTCCGCTTGAAGCATCGTTCCCATCGCCCCATCAAGTAGGAGAATCTTAGAATTTAACTGATCTTGAATCGCTTTTTTATTCATGTACTGCCACCTCTGATGTCTGTTTACTATCGACTTTTCTAATATATTTCGTTAGTTCCGCCGTCATTTCATAGCGAAGGAATGGAGTGATTAAATATATGCCCTTGAATTTTTCCCTAGCCGCGTCCACCAGTTCCCGCGCGATATTCACCCCTTCAATCCTTGACTTTACAGGGTCATCACCCGCTAGAGCCATGGCCCTTCTAACATTATCAGGCAATTTGATGCCTGGGATCTCATTATGGATGAATTCGGCGTTCCGGGTGCTTGTTAAGGGCATGATACCGATGAAAATCGGGGTTTCCAGATGTTTTGTCGCTTCATATACTTCTTCGATTTGCTCTACGGAATAAATTGGCTGTGTCAAAAAGGATTGAGCACCGCAGGCAATCTTCTTTTCCATTCTCAGTACGGCTTTATCCAGATATTTCACATTGGGATTAAAAGCTGCCGCAATTTTAAAATTTGCCCGTTGACCCAAACTTTGACCGGAATAGGAAAGACCTTCATTAAATTGTTTGACCATACTTATCAGGTCAAAGGAAGATAAATCGTAAACCGAAGTGGCACCCGGGAAGTCCCCAATTTTTGAAGGGTCTCCGGTGATGATCAATATTTCGTTCAGCCCTACCGTCTGCAGACCCATTAAATGTGACTGCAGGCCAATCAAATTTCGATCACGGCATGTTATATGCACCATCGGATTTATATTCAATTGGTTCTTCAGTAAATTAGCCAGTGCATCATTCGATATCCTTGGTGAGGCAAGTGAATTATCCGCTAATGTAATGGAATCGACCCCTGCTTTTTTCAAAACCTCAGCACCAGTCATGAAACTCTCTATCCCTAGCTTTTTCGGTGGATCAAGCTCAACGAGAATCGTCCGTTCCGTTTTGGCCTTTTCGTAAAGGGGAAGTTCCAATTCCCTATCGTTCACTTCAATTACTTCTATTTCACGGGATTTCGTAAATTTCTCTTTCACGGGAGCCAAACTTCCAATTGCATGCTTTACAGCTTGAATATGCAGTGGAGTCGTTCCACAGCACCCTCCTATGATCGCGGCGCCTTGCTCACGAAGTTCCAGGGCACTAGAACCGAAATATTCCGGTACAGCTTTATAAACGAGCCTCCCATCGACATAATCCGGCAGGCTGGCGTTAGGGTAAATGGCAATCGATGCTTGCTTTGGCAAACTCACTTCTTCCAAGGCCCGAATCATATGATGTGGTCCAAGGCGGCAATTCACACCAACCACATCGGCACCCAATTGCTCGAGTTTTTGAAAGGCTTCATTTAAATGGATTCCATTTTGAAGATTACCCAGTTCATGCATCGAGACATTTGCGATAATCGGCAGTCCGGTTTCATTTTTAACGATTTGCAGGACGGTTTCCAGTTCTTCCAGGTCATAAAATGTTTCCAGAAGAATCCCATCAGGATTTTCCATCAACAGACTGTATAGCTGTTCACGAAAACCCCGTTTTATCTCCTCCATGCTTAAATCCGATTTCCTGATACTCCGCTGTGCCCCTATGGTGCCGAAGACGTATGCCTTTCCTTTTGCCGCTTTTTTAGCAAGAATGACTCCCTGGCGATTGATTCTGCTCACTTCATCTTCAAGTCCATACCGCTTCAATTTATTGAAATTGGCTCCGTATGTATTCGATTGAAGGATATCTGCACCAGCTTCCAGATAGGCTCGATGGATGGACTCTATTTGATCTGGGTTCGTGCAGTTTAATTCCTCATAACATTGATCAATGCCATTAGAGTAAAGCAAGGTCCCCATTGCCCCTTCCCCAACCAGCATTCTTTCTTTTAATTCTTTACGAAAATTCATCATTACACCCTCTCTCAAAAACAATCCTGTTTTTGTCGTATTCTATGAGTATGAGAGAAAAGGAAAAAAAACCTTCTCAAAGAAGAAGGTTTTTGAAACATTCTCCTCATCTATCAAGCTCTGCTTGCTGGATTTAGCACCTTTGCGTAAGCTGGTTGCTGAGGTTTCTTCGGGCCAGTCCCTCCACCTCTCTCGATAAGATCCATTTATATAATTTTCATAAGATTTCAAAATTTGATTATATTTAATTTACATTAATAGTCTGTCAATTTCAATACCTGATCGACATTTTTTTCACTTTTGCAAAAATCATTCAATCTTTTGCTGCTTGAACCCTCTTCAAGATCCTTTGTTTCCAGTCTTCCGCTAACGAGTCTAGTGTTAGTAAAGCCTTAGCACCTTCAAGCCCATCCCGTTTATGAAGGATGACCTCTGCTGCGTAATGGACAGAAATTTTTTCTTGTAGACGATCTATCAGCACAATCTCGTTTTGTTTATTTATCGTTCCTTCTTGAAGTACTCTTGCAAAATAACCAGTGAAACTCGTTTTCAGCACGTGTTCCAAAAACTTAGGTTCTTGATTGAAGAGGGAAATGGTCGAACAAGGTATCCTCCCTTGGTTAATTTGAACAATCACATCGCCTATTTGATAAATATCGCCGATATATGTTGTTTCTTCCTTCATCCCCGCTATAGTTAAATTTTCACCGAATGCAGGGATATCCAGCTCTTTAGAGAATTTTTCATTCCATAATGAATAATGCTCAAATGGGTAAAAGCACAAAGCCCGATCAGGACCTCCATGGAACTTTACATTACCGACACCATCACCGATTATGCCAGCTTTAGTCACTTTCAAATTATCCTGTGCTTGTTTATCCATGGCTGAAAAGATATCAATATTCGAAAAAATTTCATGTTTCGGCTTCCCCGCATGTAGTGATTTGATTTTCCCATTTTCCATTTTGCATCTTCCATTCATATTAAATTTATATCGTCCTATATGTATAAATTATACTAAAAGTCCATTTTATTCAGTACCTTTTTATATGTATATGAAATGAAAAAGCCATATGCGGCGTTAATGGGCTAAATATCATTGATTTCCAGAAAAATTCATAGGTTAGTTTCAGTAATTTAGTTGCTATTTCAGAATTAAATATGGTAGAATATGAACACAATATATAGTCGAAAACTACAACCGTTCGCCTATATGTTGATTTTCACGATTGAATTCCTCATTGTCGCTCTTTAGGGAGCGAATTTTTTTTGCTTTCGTTAATATCCACTAATTTCCTGTAATTCCATTCAGTTTCTTGCATCGTGATCGACTCACCTATTTGTACTTTCCTTCCCTATTTATCAAGACCTTTTCATCTTATTAGAAGCCTGATTCCTTGCAAAAACAAGCAGAAAGCCGAGCGACATCATCCGTCTTCCGCTCAGCTTCCTGTTTACGCTTGTTTCTTTTTTTTCGGTGCCGCTTTCTTTCGGGTCGTCTTTTTCTTTTCCGGTTCATCATGTTTTGTACGGTCTATGGATGCTTGTAGTGCCTCCATTAAATCAGTTACATTGTTGGAAACTGGTTCTTTTGTTTTCGCTGTAATCGTCGTCTGACCCGTTTTCTTTGATTCAATCAATTCTAGTAACGCGGTTCGATAGTCATCGGTGTATTTTGTCGGATCGAAAGTAGTCGTTAATTGATCTATCAATAATACGGCAGTATCGATTTCTTTTTTTACAATGGTATCATTGGCAGGGATATTCGGAACATCCGCTGTGGAGCGGACTTCATCCGGATAATGAATCGTTTCCATAACCAAGGTATTATCAACGACTCGGATTACCGCCATTTGTTCTTTGGAGCGAATGATGATTTTTGCCAACCCAACCTTATTCGATTCCTTGAGGGCCTGCCTCAAAAGGGAATAAGCTTTTATCCCCCCGTCATTTGGGGACATGTAATAACTCCGGTTAAAATAAATAGGATCTATTTCTTCAATTTTAACGAAATCCACGATTTCCACGGCTTTTTCTTCGTTTTGTTTTTTCAGTTGTTCTAGTTCATTGTCTTCCAATACAACAAACTTTCCCTTTGTATACTCAAAAGCGCGGACTATATCATCCTTCCCCACTTCTTTCTCGCATACTGGACAAACCTTTTCGTATTTAATCGGTGTATGACATTCCTTATGCAACGTCCTTAAAGATATATCCTTATCCTCCGTTGCAGCATGAAGTTTGATCGGAATGTTCACCAAACCGAATGATATGCTCCCCTTCCACATCGTATGCATATTCGTCACCTCATAACTTATTTTTGATGAGAAGAACAATTTTATTATTCCCCTTTGTTCAATAAAAACCGAAAAAACAATTGCCAACTTTAACACTTCGTTTTTTTGGCAAAATAATGTTATCAATTATTTGCGGAGGTAAATACAAAAATGAAACCGATGCTGCCTACCTATTACCCTGAAGCCCCCAACTCCAAGGATTGGCGTTATGAAGTCAAATATGACGGCTTTAGGGCTATTTTAACGATAGACTCCGATACCATAAGCATTTCGAGTCGAAATGAAAAGGAATTATCACCTCAATTCCCAGAAATCATTGCTTACATCAAAGACCTGGACCTGGAAGGTTATCTCCCGCTTCAATTAGATGGAGAATTGGTCTGGCTTACGAATCAGGCGAAAGCGGACTTTTTTCAAATACAGTGGCGAGGACGCCTTGGGAAACAATCCTTAATTTCAGAAAATGCCCGTTTTTCCCCATGTCGGTTTATAGCGTTTGACCTGCTTCGCATCCGCGGAAAAGACATAGCAGATAAACCTATGGTGGAACGAAGGGAATTGATGTTGAATATGGGGGAAAAACTCGGTCTTCCTATACCTCCTGATCCCACCGATAAGGCTTTGATACAATTAATAGAGAGTTTTGACGTTTTGGATATTGCCTTGAATAAGGTCACCTTGTTAGATGGCGAAGGGATTGTTGCCAAGGAAACTCGGGGTGCTTGGCAAGAAGGAAGACGTACAACATCTTGGATTAAGGTGAAAAATTGGAAGACCGTTTCTTGTTTCATCACAGCATTGCACAAAGAAAATGGCTACGTTTCCCTTGCAGTATTCAAAGAAGGTGCCGTAACGAAAATCGGAAGTGTCAAAAATGGACTGAGTGCTAGAGATAAAAGTATATTGCATCAATTGATCAAGCAAAATGCATTAGACGAAGACGCACAATTTTTTTATATCCATCCATCCATTTGCATTGAAGTTCAATTCTTGCACGTTTATGAGGAAAATGAATTGCGTGAACCTCAGTTTTCCCAGTGGCTTTTACAAACCTCTCCCGACGAATGTACCTGGGAGAAATTCGTGCTAGGGCAATATACATTTCCAGATACTGTACAAATAACTTCCAGGGATAAACCGCTTTGGAAAACAGAAGGAAAACAGGTGGTAAAAGTAGAATATCTTCATTATTTACGGGAGGTTTCAGCTTTCTTCTTACCATTCTTGAAGGATAAGCTTCTTACCACGATCCGCTATCCTCATGGAACTTTGGATAAAGAAAGATTTTTCCAAAAAAACAAACCTGATTATGCGCCGGACTTTATAAAAACGTTCATGGATGAGGATATCGAGTATATGCTGTGTAACGACATTGAAACTCTCCTTTGGTTTGGTAATCAACTTGCATTGGAATTTCATGCCCCATTTCAGAAAGCCGGTAAAACAAGACCCGACGAAATCGTCCTGGACTTGGATCCTCCTTCCATCGAATATTTCTCTCTTGCGGTAAAGGCTGCACAGGAAATAAAAAAGGTGATGGAATCATTAAGGATTAAAGCTTTTGTAAAAACTTCAGGTAACAAAGGACTGCAAATTCACATCCCTCTGCCTGAAGACAGATTTACTTATCAGGAGACACGCATATTCACTGACTTTCTAGGTGATTATTTAACAAGTTCCAATCCGAATGATTTTACAACGGAAAGAATGAAAATAAATCGGCATAATCGACTTTACTTGGACTTTGTGCAGCATAGTGAAGGAAAAACCATCATTCTTCCTTATTCCCCACGGGGAAATTCTTTCGCTGGTGTGGCTACACCTTTGTTTTGGGAGGAAGTGAACGAAAGTCTCCAGTTAAAGGACTTTACGATTGAAACCATACCAAACAGAATAAAAAGGGACGGGTGTGCGTTTATGGATTACCGACTGGTGGATAATGGACCAGCCTTTTTGGAAGTATTGTCGTTCCTTAAACAGAAAAAGACCAATAACTAATTGGTAAGATGGAAAGTTGCTCTAGAAACGCGCTTTCCGCGGGCGGTCCGCCCTCGGCACTCTTGAGCCGAGGAGGCTTGGCAGACAGTCGGCGGAAAGTGAACGGATCTTTGAAATCAACTGCAACTTTTTTCAAATAAGAAAACTGCAGGAAAACTCGTTTTTTTCGAGTTCGCCTGCAGCAGTTTAAAAATTTCATAATAATTTTGTTCTCAAATAACTTTGCACTTCATCCTGCAGCTTGGCATATAAGCTTGTTTCCAATTCAAAATCCTCTTTTTCAAGTATTTCAAATTTTTCAGGCTGATCTAAGTCCATTTCAATCGATACTTTGAATTCATAGGTTGCATTCCCGATTAAATCAATTGAATACGTTTGGCTTTCTACATCATGGTGGACCACGCATTTAACTTTTCCGCCGTTATTGTAGACAGATATTTCACTTTCCAACGCGTTTAACCCAACAGAGCATGTTACTAGGCTAGAAGCCGACATCGCCGTTCCACATGCATTCGTGAAGCCTACTCCACGTTCGAATGTCCGCACATAAATGCTCCCTGGTTCCAACTCTTTCACAAAGCTGACATTGACACCATCAGGGAAAAGCTCATTCGGTTGATTGACCTTTGTTGAAAGTTCTTCCTGCAAATCACTTTTTAAAACATCACTATCGACAAGTGTGATCAAATGTGGATTTGGAACCGCCAATGCCGAAAATAAAAGGGTATCATGCAGTTCCGGCAATGTTTCGTTTTGCAGCTGTTCTTTAGCCAATACAAGAGGTAGATCCTTCACATTAAAACTTACCGGTGAAATTTCCACCTTGAAAGTCGGAATGCCCTCATAAATATCTTCCGTTTTTTCGACTAGTAAATTTGCCTTCATGGTTTCCACGATCATTTTATCTAGCCCCAGAACGTCGTTCGCGTAACGTGCAACACAGCGAAGTCCGTTGCCGCACATCGAGGCTTCCGATCCATCCGCATTAAAGACACGCATCCGGCAATCAGCATGTTCACTTTTCATTACGAACAAAATACCATCCGCTCCGAGCCTCTCCCGATTGCATAGGGCCTTCGCGAAATTTTTCCGCTCTTCTTCCGTAAACGTCAGGGTCGTAGTCAATTCATCAATTATCAAGAAATCATTTCCTGAACCATGGCTTTTTAAACCTTCAATAATCATCCTGTCACATCCTCTAATATGCTGCTTGTCATTTATCATTTTTTTAATATTCTATATCATAGCATTTTGAAGATGGATGTGTCATCGCGTAAATCACATTAAATCCATTTTTTTCGACGAAAAAACCAATAAGAAGAGCGGTTGGAATAAGAATTAACTCATTCCAACCGCTCTTTTGAATTTTAACCGATCATACCAATGATGAAATAGACGATAAACATTCCGGCACTCACATACATCGGGGCTGACACTTCTCTCGCTTTTCCGGTTACAAGCTTCAAGAATGGGTACAGGATGAAACCGAATGCCATTCCATCGGCAATACTGTATGTGAAAGGAATGATCGTGATGATCATGATTGCAGGTATGCTCTCGGTTAAATCACTGAAATTCAGCTTTTTTATGTTTCCGAGCATCAAAATGCCAATGATAATCAAGATGGGGGCAATGGCGCTATCAGGGATTACTTTAATCACCGGTATAAATAACAGTGATAGGATGAATAGCACGCCCGTCACCACTGAAGTAAGACCAGTCCTGCCTCCTGATGCGATTCCAGCTGCCGTTTCTACTGTTGCGACGGTAGGACTCGAACCGAATAAGCCTGATAATAGAACGGACACACTTGTCGCCTGCAGCGACTTTTTATAGGCATCCTGGCGGTTGATACTGTCTACATGCCCGTGTACAAGACCAATATTTTCAAAAACAAGAACCATCGTCATCGCAAATACACTTATCCAGAATTCAATCCGGTTCGCTTCCAAGAACGATAATGAAAAGAAGAGATCGCCGTAGGAAGCTGTGTTAATGCCTGAAAAATGGATTTCCGATAGTTGAACCGTCCCGAACCAATAGGCAATGAGGCTGCCTGCCAGGATGGTTATCATGAAATTACCGGGGATATTCTTGATGAACAGCGTGATTGCCAGTAAAAAGGTCAACACCGTTGCAAACACCGCTGGATCGCTTAAATCTCCCAGTGCGACGATTGATGATGAACCTCTTGTGATGATCCCGCCCTTTTCAAGTCCGATCAGCATCAAGAATAGGCCAAGACCAACAGATATGGCTTCTTTTATCGAACTTGGAATCGAATCACTGATGATTTTGGAGTATTTTGTAAAAGCGATGATTACAAAAATTACCCCTGAGATAAACACAGCACCAAGAGCCGATTGCCATGATAGACCCATTCCTTGAACCATGGTATAAGCAAATAGGGCATTGACGCCCATTCCTGGAACGAGAAGGATTGGGACATTCGCCCAAAGTCCTATCATGACACAGCTTAAAGCAGATAAAAGAATCGTGGCAATCACTGCACCATTAATAGGTATACCCGCTTCCGATAAAATCAGGGAATTCACGATGAGAATATAGACTATTGTAAAATAGCCGACCACTCCAGCAAGGATTTCACGTTTTCCATTCGTTCCATAGTCGGAAAAATGAAAAAACGTTTCCAAGTTTAATTTCTTCATGTTGTATCCTTATCAAATTTATCCCTCGCCCACCCGTTTGTATTAGTGACAAACTACACTTGGCGATTTTAACAAAAAAAAGGATAAAAATAAATAGCAATGATAAAAATTTGAAAAAAACTGTCGGAAATGCTCCCGACAGCCTCGATGAATATATTATTTTTGTTCTTGCGAATAACCATCTACTACCAATTCCAGCTTCCCTGTATCAGGCGAAATGATTAGACCATGCACAGGAATATTTTTAGGAATCAATGGATGTCCTTTAATCACTTCGACGCTGTTCTTACAACTTTCATAAACATCATCAAATCCGCGAAGCCAACTGCGGATATCGATTCCTGCAGCTCCCAGTGTATCGATGGTGCTCTTTGGTATATCACGTTCGATCATCTTGTCCATGACAGAATCGGCATCGACTGATGCCATCCCGCAGTCATGGTGAGGTATGACCAATACTTCATCTGCCTTTAGTTCATAAATAGCAACAAGGATACTCCGCATGACACTTCCGAATGGGTGGGAGACGATTGCCCCGGCAGTCTTCAGGATTTTGACATCACCATTTTTGACATTCAAGGATTTTGGCAATAGTTCGACGAGCCGAGTGTCCATACAGCTTATGATGACCATACGTTTCTCAGGAAACTTATCCGTCCTATACTTAACATATTCACCTTTTTCTACAAACTGTTCATTATAATCCAGAATCTCATTAAGTAAACTCATATTTACCACCTTTTTATTATTTATTTAATCTATGTATCTCCTATTATTATATCAGGTATTTAAAAGATTTGCTAAAGGGGAACCGTAGTCAATTTGAACGATGATTCAGCGTGGCTGCACAGAACCCAAAGACAATGATTTTAGGACTTTCAGCAACATTTGATGAAAAAGAAAGTATGGGTGTATTAGTCTTGAATCGTTTCCCCCACTCCAAAGGCATCCAGCCTTCTTGGTATGAAGCGATCTTTTCCCCGTCTTTTGTGGCAATCTCGAAAGAATTTACACTTCCCGGAGTTTCAATCGGCATCCATTCCGTACCATCTTCCTTATAGATCATTCCATTTACCTTCACGAATGACCGATTTTCTTGATACAATCCAATAATGCCGCCCTGATCATCCAGGATCGTCATTTTATTGAAAAGCCCCCTTTTGATATGGTACTTAGCCAGCAAACGCCCCTCATGGTCCACCAGTTCATATCGCTTGGCCATTAGCATCGACAAGAAATTGGGAATCATCCACATGAACCACTTCATATTCAAATCACGTACCTCGCCCATTAGTGACCCATCGGGCGCAAAGAGAAGCAGTCGCAAAGTCGGTGCTGGCATAAAAGTCAATAAAACATGTTCATTTTTTAATAACCCGGCATTCGTCCCGATATGTTCTTCAGGCAATTCCTTCATTCTATTTTCATATATACGATGACTGACAAATTGAGCAATGCTAAAGAAAATAAAAGGAGAAGTTATCAATAATATATTGCCCGGAATCATCGCAAAAATATGGCAAATGAAAAAAACAACGGCCAAAACAAGAGATACCCAAGATGCATGAAAATTTGAATTGCTCGTTTTCTGATAATATTCACGTATATTCATATCCCGCTCTGCTCCTCACTCCTTACAAGAAAGATTACCGCCTTTAATGCGGCCATTGATTAGCAATACCACAATCCGCCCGGATCCGCTTCCTAAATGTGCAGGGAAGCAGTTATCATAATACTTTATTCGCTTTAATGTGATCTATTCCCTTTTTAATGAAGGACAATTCCCAACATGGTCCAAATAAAAAAGGTCCGCTTCGAACGGAATCCTAAATTAGACAAAATTGGGGCCTATCCAATTTTAAAACAAGATTAGATTTTTCTTAATGTCTTTTTACTGTATTCCTTATTGGATGGAAGTAATTTGCGACACTCCTGCCGAACTATTGGCTAGCCGAGACACCACAGACGCTTGCATCGAGGAGGCTTGGCAGGCAGTCGGCGGAAAGGGAGCGGATTTCTGAAATCCACTGGAATTTTTAAAAGAAATAACTGCAGGTTCGTCTTATTCCGGACCCTATTTAAGACTAGTTTATCTTTCATGTTTTTCCCTGTACTCCTTAATGGATGGAAGTAATTTGCGACACTCCTGCCGAACTATTGGCTAGCCGAGACACCACAGACGCTTGCATCGAGGAGGCTTGGCAGGCAGTCGGCGGAAAGAGAGCGGATTTCTGAAATCCACTGGAATTTTTAAAAGAAATAACTGCAGGTTCGTCTTATTCCGGACCCTATTTAAGACTAGTTTATCTTTCATGTTTTTCCCTGTACTCCTTAATGGATGGAAGTAATATGCGACACTCCTGCCGAAAAACTGGCTAGCCGAGACCCCACAGACGCTTGCGTCGAGGAGGCTTGGCAAGCAGTCGGAGGAAAGGGAGCGGATTTCTGAAATCCACTGGAATTATTAAAAGAAAAAACTGCAGGTTCGTCTTATTCCGAACCCTATTTAAGACTAGTTTATCTTTCATGTTTTTCCCTGTCCTCCTTAATGGATGGAAGAAATTTGCGACACTCCTGCCGAACTACTGGCTAGCCGAGACCCCGCTGCCCGCTAGGCGAGGAGGCTTGGCAGGCAGTCGGCGGAAAGGGAGCGGATTTCTGAAATCCACTGGAATTTTTAAAAGAAATAACTGCAGGTTCGTCTTATTCCGAACCCTATTTAAGACTAGTTTATCTTTCATGTTTTTCCCTGTACTCCTTAATGGATGGAAGAAATATGCGACACTCCTGCCGAAAAACTGGCTAGCCGAGACACCACAGACGCTTGCGTCGAGGAGGCTTGGCAGGCAGTCGGCGGAAAGGGAGCGGATTTCTGAAATCCACTGGAATTATTAAAAGAAAAAACTGCAGGTTCGTCTTATTCCGAACCCTATTTAAGACTAGTTTATCTTTCATGTTTTTCCCTGTACTCCCTAATGGATGGAAGTAATTTGCGACACTCCTGCCGAACTACTGGCTAGCCGAGACACCGCAGCCCGCTAGGCGAGGAGCCTTGGCAGGCAGTCGGCGGAAAGGGAGCGGATTTCTGAAATCCACTGGAACGTTTTTCAAATAAAAAACTGCAGACAAACTCGCTTTTCTTCGAGTTTGCCTGCAGTCTCAAAGGACTCCGAATGAACGGAATTCTTCTACATCATTCTATAATATCCTGAAAATCAACGGGAATCGATAATCCGTTCCTTCGTAAGCCCTAACAGCAGCAATGATGGTGAATACGACTAAAGCTATCCCGATTACCGGCAATAGCAAGAATCCAACCAATACTATAGTGAGTATCCCTGCGACTATTGAATACACGGTGTAGGAAATGAAAAAATTCAAATATTCCCTTCCGTGGTAATCCACAAATTGTGACGAGTCCTTCTTCAATAACCAAATCACCAAAGGACCGATAAATGCTGTAAAAAAGCTGATCACATAAATAAGGGCAGCAAACACTCTTTCATCTTTACTAGGCATAGTGTCTTCTCCTCCTTTCTCATATAAATATTTACGAATCAAATGAAAAATAGTTTCATTTTTCCTCTCATTATATTCGAAAGAAGGTAAATCTGGACTGCCTTTTCTTGATATCACCACTAAAATCCGGACATGTTCATCCGTCTTGTGCATACAGTTTAAATAATGGATTGTCCTATACCTTCTAGAATGGAGTGATGTTTTTTTGCTGAATGAATTTCAAGCCTTCATCCTTGGGATCATTCAAGGCTTGACTGAGTTTTTACCTATTTCAAGCACTGGACATTTATATTTAGGTCGGCATATTTTCCACCTTGACGAGGCGGGCATTTTTCTGGATACCATGCTCCACATCGGAACCTTGCTGGCATTATTGGTCGTTTATAAGAAGGACATAATTGCCATTTTGAAAAATCCTTTCTCCAAAATGACTCTGCTTCTCATTGCTGGGACGATTCCTGCCGTGATTGCCGGCATTTTACTTGGTGATTGGTTTGACGGCCTTTCAAAAACAGGTGTGACCATAGGCTGGGAATTTTTAGCGACCGGTCTGATTTTATGGGTAGCCGACGGTGTAAGAAAAGGCGGCAAATCCCTTAATGAAATTTCGATTAAAGACGCGCTGATCATCGGTACTTTCCAAGCTGCTGCCATCATGCCCGCTCTTTCGCGCTCCGGCTTAACGATAGCAGCTGGCCTCTTCTGCAGGCTGGATAGGGCCACTGCAGCCTATTTTTCCTTTTTGCTTTCCATTCCTGCCATTACGGGGGGCATCGTATTTCAGATGAAACCGATTTTTACAGGAGAAGTTGAACGGCTTCCACTCACTGCGCTTTTCGTCGGGACCCTGTCAGCAGCAATCTTTGGTTATATAGCTGTAGTATGGATGATCGATTTCTTAAAAAAGCGTTCACTCAAAATATTCTCCATTTATGTATGGGCCCTTGGCGCAATCATTTTATTCATGCAATTTACAGGTAAATTTTAAAGAAAAAAACGGGCGAAACAATCAGTTTTTCACGGAAGAATGCAGACGTTTGCCTAAAGATTTCACCCTTCAAGAAAAAGTTGAAATTTGACGAAAAAAAAAGGCAAAAAACCTATTCCCAAACCGTTTTTTTTTTAGTATTATACCTTCGTAAGGTTCTTTAGATTTGCATACTTTCTGACAATAAAAATAGGGAAGGCAAATGGTGCGCCACCGGTTTCCGGTTCTAGTGGGTTCGATTCCCACCCCGAAATTTTTTGATGAACGACTTAAAAAATTTCGAGGGTGGGCAGCGACTACGCATAAGAACTGCCCTCAAACGGAGGGACGGAAATGTTAAAAAAGAGAGATTTCACAGATTGTTTTTCTCTTTATGAACAAATGACGCATCCAGATGTCTTCCCTTTCGTGCGCCATAAGGTAGATTCATATGAAGAATATGTTTTCATTACTAAGCAAACGATCGAAGCCGAAGATGCTGGGCAACTCATTTCACGAACAATCTTGGATGAATGGGAAAATCCCATCGGTTGTATTTCTTTATACGATATTGAAAATGGTGCAGGTTTCTTAGGCACATGGCTTGGCAAGCCTTATCATGGAAAAGGGTATAATGCCATCGCAAAAGACGCTTTCTTCAAAGAGCTTTTTTTCGAGCTCGGTTTGGAAACGGTCTTCATGCGAATTCGCAAAAAAAATATCCGCTCCATAAAAGCCGCAGAAAAGCTTCCCTATGCCGTCATTGCCAACGAAACAAGAAAATCCCTTTATGATCAGATCAATCATGAAGGAGATATCTACGATCTGTATGAAATCCCTAAAGATTTATACACCTTTCATATCCTTAGACAGCATGATGATGACGAACAGCAGTTACTTGAAGCATAGGGCGAAGAACATTTCAATTATGCTTTGTTTATCCTTTCATATAATGGCCGGAGCTTCCATACCTGGAAAGCTCTTTTTTCCAGTTTCACAGGATGTTAAACATAGATTGCTGCAAATCCCTATTCTTTTTAGGGATATTTTTTTATAATGAATACAATTGACCAATTCAATAATATATTCAAAGCGTCATTGAAAGGACTTAATCATGAAAAAAATATTTGCTTTTATCGTGCAGCTTATCTTCCTGCTCATCATTTGCAAGCTTGGCTATTATCTAGCCAATTTACTTCACTTACCTATACCAGGCAACGTCATCGGCATGATTCTGTTATTCGGTTTATTACAGACGAAGGTCATAAAAGTCGAATGGATTGAACTTACTTCAGGATTTTTGGTAAAGCACCTAGCCTTTTTCTTCATTCCCATTTCAATCAGCTTAATGACCATGGGATGGCTTTTCATTGAATTCGGTTTGCCTTTGGCACTTACCTTAGGTATAAGCCTGATATTTGGATTCATCGTTTCAGCATGGACCGTTCAGAAGCTATCTAACAGAGGAGAGGTTAAACAGCATGACAGCGTTCATCACAACATATAGCATCTTGATAACCATCCTTGCCTATTTCATCGGAAGGAAAATATATGCTAAACACCCATCCCCTTTTACGACGCCTGTATTTTTCAGTACGGTTACAATTATTCTCGTACTGCTGATCAGCGGTTTGGACTTCGAGGATTATTCACCTGGAAAAGACATCATTACCTATTTCCTGGGACCAGCTACCGTTGCTCTGGCCGTACCACTTTATAAAAACAGAAAAATAATCGTTAAATATGCAATGCCGGCTATTAGCGGGATGATTTTTGGTCTCCTTGTCACATTGATCATTGCCTTCGCCTTCGCTAAAGCATTTTCACTTCCACCATTCATATTCCAAGGATTGGCGGTTAAATCCATTACAGTGCCAATCGCGGTTGAAATCACGGAACTTTATGGCGGGAATTCCAATATATCAGCTGCCTTCGTCATTTTGACAGGGGTGCTGGGTACGATGATCGCTCCAAAAATGATGGATAAACTAAACATTACAATGCCCTTCGCACGGGGTATCGCCTATGGTACGATCGCTCATGGACTTGGAACCGCTCAAGCTGCCCAGGAAAGTGAGTTTACCGGGGCTGTCGCAGGTGCGGCAATGGCTATCGCAGGTATCCTCATTTCCTGTTTCTTTCCTTTTATAAGTAATTTCCTATAAAAAGAACCGCAACGTCAACGCGTTGCGGTTCTTTTTATGATTATTTTTTTTGCAGATCCTCGTATAAACGCCTTAGAATATAAGTCTTATAAAGCTCCAGCTTTCTTTTTTCAATTGGATGATAGCTAATCCCTGCGGCTTTTAGCTGCTGAATGAACCATCCTTTGGAATATTCATAAGCCATTCTACCCCCTCCTCTGTTCGAAAAAGATATGCTGCATAGAGGGGAATGATACTTATTTTTTTGCAGCCATTACTTTAAGCAGTAATTCATACATTTCAGCTGCCGTTTTGAATGGGCGTTTTTGACGCATCTTCTCTTGATATTCATCCGATTTTTTCAATAAATCCGCTAATGTAGCATTAAAAACCCGATCATTCAGCTCTTCTTCTTGGAGGACTTTACAAAAACCCTGTTTTTCAAAACTTGACGCATTCAGGATTTGATCTCCCCGGGAAGCATTGGCACTTAGAGGGATAAGCAGCATCGGCTTTTGCAAACCAAGGAATTCAAAGATAGAATTTGAACCAGCCCTTGACACAACGACATCGGCAGCCGCCAAAAGATCGAATAATTCTTCGTGCACGAATTCAAAAGGAGCATATCCCCTTTGTTTCAATTCGGTTTTCACATTTCCCTTCCCGCAAATGTGTATAATCTGATAATCCTTTAATAAGGCATCAAGGTTATCTGTAATTAAATTATTGATTTTAACGGCCCCAAGGCTTCCGCCCATAACGAGTAACACCGGTTTGTTTTTCGTGAATCCACAAAATGCTTTACCAGCAGAAGCGTTTCCCGTAAAAATGCCATCGCGTAATACAGCGCCAAGATACATGGCCTTCTCTTTCGGAAGTTCTTTTTCCGTTTCTTGGAAGGTAGTGAAAATTTTCGATGCAAGTGGCATCGCGATCTTATTAGCCAGACCAGGCGTATAATCCGATTCATGTATGGCAATCGGAATCCTAAGCATCCTGCCTGCCAAAACGACTGGAACCGAAACGAAACCACCTTTAGAAAAAATGAAATCTGGCTTGGTCTTTTTTAATATTTTTCGTGCATCAAAAATCCCTTTTATGACCCGGAAAGGATCTTTCATATTTTCAACAGATAGGTAACGCCGGAATTTCCCAACGGAAATCGTTTCATATCGGACCTCGGGAAATTCCGTTTCGATGATATTTTTTTCAATGCCTTTTTTTGAACCAATATAAGTAACATCCCAATCATGCTTTAAAAATTCCGGGATGATTGCTGCATTAACAGATACATGACCGGCAGAACCGCCTCCGGTAAATACTATTTTCTTAGTCAATATTTCCACCTTCCAAACTTAAAAAATCACTTTGCATCCATATTACCATATATCCTTGCCATTAATAACTTGAAAAAGTATTCAGTGAACCGAAATCCCCCATGATGTATGTAATCATCGATTATTTTTCCTTTTTCAGCATGAATATATTATAATCTTAGTATTCTACAATACTACAAGATACAATGGAGGAGTAATACATTGCAAGAAGTTTCTGAATCACTCAATCAATTTGATGGAATCGAAGCCTGGACCAAATTAGGAATTTCCATAGGCATTTTCCTAATCTTCCTTTTGCTTCGGAAAGTATTTACTACATATATATTCAAGTTCTTTCTACGGATTGCAGAAAAACGTAAAGTTGAATTTGCCGCCAACTTAATGCTCGCAATAGAACAGCCAGTAAGATGGCTTATCGTTTTGATTGGGGTTATCATTTCACTGCACTACTTTCCGATCGACTCACCTTCGATTGAACTCAGATCGAAAATATACAGATCGTTTTTTGTCTTCTTATTCTTTTGGACGATTTTCAACATCAGTTCGATCTTAACCATTTTATTTCCGAAATTAGTAAGTAAATTCGGACTTGAAGTCGATCAAATCGTCATGCCGTTCTTTACGAAAATCACTAACATAATCATCATTGCTTTTGGTGCCTCCATCATCGCGGAAGAATGGGGATTCAATGTCGATGGATTTGTTGCTGGGCTTGGTTTGGGTGGATTGGCTTTCGCACTTGCCGCTAAAGATACCGTCAGCAATTTCTTCGGGGGTATCGTCATCGTTACCGAAAAACCTTTTACCATAGGAGATTGGGTCAAAACTCCAAGCGTGGAGGGAACCATTGAAGACATCACATTCCGAAGCACTAAAGTTCGGACTTTTGCCCAAGCTTTAGTTACAGTCCCAAATGCGACCCTTTCGAATGAACCGATCATCAACTGGTCCAAGATGGGAAAAAGACAGATTGCCTTCCATTTGGGTGTAAATGTCACAACACCAAAAGAAAAATTGGAAAATGTCATTAAAGACATTGAAAGAATGCTTATTGATCATCCTGAAGTACATCCGGAAACGATTTTGGTTAAATTTGATGAGTTCAGTCATTCCGGTTTCAACCTTTACCTATATTTCTTCACGAAAGCCACGGACTTTGGAGGATATTTATCAATCAAAGAAGATGTGAACTTTAAAATAATGGAGATATTGGAACAGGAAGGAGTACAAATTGCCATTCCTTCACAGGCATTCATTCTTCAAAAAGACTCAGATACGGAAGCCATGAATGATTTTGAATCCATGCGTGACTGACAAAAGGGGTTCCATCTGAATTTTTAAACAAAGTTGATTGGAGCGGGTGTTCGAGACTCCTGCGGGAACGCCCGCGGAAAACGAGTGCCTGTAGTGGAAATCAACGTTCATATTTTACACTGCCTAAAAAAATGTAGGCAATCTTAATTAAATATCGGATTTATCTACAAACTGAGACTTGCCCTAAACGGCAAGTCTTTTTTGCATCAAATAAAAATTCTTAAAATATCACATGCTTATGTGATATAATTCTTTCATTGTGTTGAAAATTCCAAATATTGATATTGAGGTACTTTGATGAATCAGACTTATACTAAATCACAAAAGATCCGCCTGTTATTTTATATATTGATACCTATCCTGATCACCCAAATCAGCATGTATGCCATGACTTTTTTTGATGTGATGATGTCGGGGCAATACAGCACTCAGGACGTTGCTGGCGTCTCCATCGGCAGTTCGCTATGGACACCCGTATACACGGGGCTGAGCGGGATATTGATTGCCTTAACACCGGTGGTTTCACAGCTGGTGGGTTCCAGGCAGTCCAAATCCGTTTCCTATTCCGTGATGCAGGCCATTTATTTAGCTGTGGCTTTAGCCTTGATCATTTTAATCATTGGAGCATTTTCTTTGAACCCCGTATTGAATGCCATGGACCTTGAAGATAGTGTCCACATGGTGGCTCATGATTATTTGATCGCCCTTTCACTCGGTATCATTCCTTTATTCATTTATAATGCGTTGAGGGCTTTCATCGATGCTCTGGGGCAAACCAGGATTTCCATGATCATTACCTTATGTGCGCTCCCGGTAAACGTCCTTTTTAATTACTTGTTAATATACGGGAAGTTTGGATTCCCTGAACTTGGCGGTGTCGGTTCCGGGTACGCCACTGCCATTACCTATTGGTTAATTGCCCTGGTGGCCATACTGGTCGTGATAAAAATAAACCCATTTTCGACATATCAGGTTTTCACTGAATTTTTCCGGGTTTCATGGAAAGAATGGAAGGCCTTATTATTGATTGGGGTACCCATCGGGCTCGCTATTTTCTTTGAAACAAGCATTTTTTCGGCTGTCACCCTTTTGATGAGTAAGTATGATACCGTTACGATTGCGTCACACCAGATTGCCATGAATTTTGCGTCACTGCTTTATATGATACCGCTAAGTATATCCATGGCATTGACGATCGTCATTGGATTTGAAATCGGGGCAGCCCGTTATAAAGATGCCAAAGAGTATAGCTGGATTGGCATTTCGATGGCCTTGACGATGTCACTCGTTTTGTCGACCATCCTCTTCCTCTTCCGTGAACCTGTGGCCTTTTTATACACTAAAGATCACGAAGTAATGATGCTGACATCACATTTTTTAATATATGCCATCTTCTTTCAGATATCGGACGCCCTGCAGGCACCTATTCAGGGCATTTTGCGTGGATATAAAGATGTAAATGTTACATTTGCCATGTCACTGGTCTCCTACTGGATTCTCGGGCTTCCAATTGGCTATTTCTTTGCAAAGTTTACGGATATGGGAGCCTTTGGGTATTGGATCGGCTTAATTTCCGGCTTGGCTCTTGGGGCAATAGGCTTGGCTGCTCGTTTACGGTTCATTCAGCGAGTAAAATATAAAAAAATGGCATAAAAAAAGTGGGGCTGGATTACACCAGCCTCACTTTTATTCATTCTGAATTCAAATTCTAAATCACTAGGCTTTATATATTTTCCCAAGAACATCCTTACCGCCTGTTACCGGTATGATGCTCCCGGTAATGAAATCCGATTTTTCATCACAAAGGAACGTGATGACCCTCGCTATATCTTCCCCCGTCCCCGGTCTGCCGACTGGAACCGTATCATCCTTTTCTGCTCTCGCGATCCTTATTTCCTTCTCTTTCCAATCCCCTATGATATCACCAGGACAAACCATATTCACGGTGATTCCATGAGTAGCTTCTTCCGCAGCCAAGGTTCTTGTCAAGGAGGTCAAGCCGCTCTTTGCAGCGGCAAAAGCAGAACGATAAATCCAACCTGGTGCAGTTTCACACCGTTCAAACCCTAAGGTAATGACTCTGCCCCAGTTTCTGCTGCGCATTTGTGGAATAAGTTCCTTCGCAAAATAGAAAAAACCATTTAAATTCCCGTCCATGATGTACTTCCATTCATTGCCGCCATATTCAGTCATCGGTTTACGATCATGCATATATGGCCCTGCGTTATGAATGAAGATATCAACATGGCCAAATGTCTCCGAAATCTTTTGCAATATATTCCGGCAATCTTCCTCACTTGACGAGTCACCTTGAATCGCAATTGCCTTAACATGGTACAGTTCCTGTAATTCATCCACTAATGCTAATGCTGCCTTTTTACTTTTTCGATAAGTAATGATAATGGACATTCCATTATCCGCGAGTGAAAATGCCATCCTTTTGCCGATACCCGTTGCTCCACCAGTAATAAAAGCTACTTTTTCATCCACAGGCTTACCCTCTTTATCTAATGGATTTTACTTAATTATACATAAGTTTATTCCACTTTCTATAATTTAGTAATTATAAAAAAGAACCTCTGGGCTTTAGCTGCATAAAATATAACAAATAAACCTGTCAGACCATAAACAGGAGAGAGGAATTCAATATGTTTCCCTGGAATTCACTTTTTTCTTTTAAGAATAACCCTAACCAAAAGGAATTCATGAAAAATATGCAGCAAAGTGATGTTCAATCGTTCATTGAAAAGGTATTTTCACAAGTGATCCCTGACAATATGCAAGGTATGATGAACCAAAATGATGGCGGCTCACAAAAAGTAAATGCCAGATCTGAACACCCTTTACATGCCGAAGTATTTGAAACCCACTTATATGTCTTCGTAAGAATTCCAATACAAGATGAATCTTGGCTAAAGAAAATGAAACTTTACCATACATCTAACCAATCCATCATCGAGGGGATTCCCGAAGAGTCAGATCGTCATGTCATAACACTCCCCGCACCTGTAAAGAAAAAAGGAGCATCAGCCCAATATAAAGAATCAACATTGGAAATACGGCTTCAAAAAAGTTTCAATACACAGTATTCAGAAATCGATGTATCGGAAATTTAAGTGGCTTCACCGGGACCTCACTGATGTTAAGGTGCGGTTCCAGTTATTTCTTGGTTCAATTTTTTTAGATTTGGGTACATTATAGAGAGCTAATAAATGGTACAATTGATTTTTTCCCATGGAATGGAAACATTCTCGCAAAAAAAAGCGCACCCCATGTTAATGGGATGCACTTTTCTATTAATCTATTATTTTCCGATGAATTGTTGAGTCCAGTAGTTACCAGATTCTACGTAACCTACTCCAATATGAGTAAAGCTAGGGTTCATGATGTTTTCACGGTGTCCTTGGCTATTCATCCAAGCTTGTACCACTTCTTCTGGTGTTTGTTGACCTTGTGCGATGTTTTCGCCAGCTGTTTTATAGCTGATTCCGAATTGTTTCATCATATCGAAAGGTGAGCCGTAAGTCGGGCTATTGTGGTCAAAATAGTTTTTATCTTTCATGTCTTGAGACTTGATACGTGCAACTTTGCTCAACTCAGTGTCGATTTTAAGAGCTGTCAAACCTTGTTTTTCACGTTCTGCATTCGTTAATTTAACAACTTCTTGTTCAAAAGCACTTAATTCAGAGCTTGTCTCTGGTTTTTTATCAGTTGATTTATCAGGTGTTACTTCTGGTGCTGCAGGTTTTGCTGCTGGTTTTGATTGGTTCGTTGTTCCAACTTCTTGTTGAGCTGGTTGTTGAACTGGTTGTTGAACTGGTTTTTGAACTGGTTGTTGAACTGGTTTTTGAACTGGTTTTTGTTGTGCCTGCGCTGCAGGAATAGTGATATTGTATTTAGCTAGGTATTGGTTAAGGACTTTTTGCATATCCTCTTTATTCGTAGTTTTATAAGTTACTTGTTTCACTGTATCACAGTTGGCTGCTTCAGCTTGGTTAGCTCCTACTCCTGTGAATATAATAGCTGCAGCCGCTGCTGCTGACATAATCATTTTCTTTTTCATTCGTATTTCCTCCTGTGATGTTCATTTTTTGTTGTGCTTTGCTTCTGGAATTATCATAACATGCACTTTTTGTAATAAAGGCACCATCAATTTCCATCAAATTCACAGGATGCGAATGAAAATATATTTATAATCCAAGTTTCAGAGAAAACAAGCAGAAATGCTTTAACTATCTATGTTTCTGCCAATAGTATTAATACTCATATTTTTCCAGTAATTATTTGTCAATGGTAGTTACATAGAACCATTTCCATGGAATACTAATAACTTTTAGTTGACATATCGTTACTAACCGAATTATTATGACTTTCTTTACTTTTATGTTACAAATTTTTCGGTTTCACTTCGACATTTCCTCATTTTCCCCCTATCGTCTTGAACCGTTTTCCAAATAAAAAAACAATCCGGATTTAAGCCCGAATTGTTTTGATTTTGATGGTACATTCATCATTTCAGTTCTTCATCATTCATCTCGTCCATTTCTTTTTTTCCGCCATTTTGTTCGGGAGTGCTTGGTTTGCCTATGACGAATTCTTTCTTTGGCATGTTGTGCATGTCCCTTGCCGTTACGTGGGCATATACATAATAGGTACCTTCTTCATCAAAAGCCTTTTCCAGTTCATATATACCGTTCCCTTTATGTTTTACTGCTATCTTGTCATGGTCATCGCTATTCGCAAGCCAAATTTCAAAACTGACATCATCCGCATCTGTCACGACTTCGTCCCCATATGTTACTTTTGCCTGAAATTTCACAGGCTCATTCACTTTACCCTGAGTTGGATCGACAGCTAAATCGACATTTAACATTTTTGGAATCTCCTCTTTCTTGCCGCATCCAGCCAAAAAAATTAACGCCATGCAAAATAACATGATTTTTTTCATTTTTGAACGTATCCCCTTTTTATGAATTCCATTCTTCTTTTATATTCGGCAGGATGACCCTGACTGTTGTTCCCCTTTTTTCCTTGCTTTCTATTTCAATTTTACCATTTTGTAATTCCACCAATCTTTTGACAATGGACAGTCCAAGCCCTGAACCGCCATCAAATCGGCTGCGTGCTTTGTTCACACGGTAAAAACGATTCATGATATACGGCAGATCCGCTTCCGGAATCCCGTTGCCCGTGTCAGTTACCAGCAGTTCGCAATCATCTTTATGCTGAATTAGGGTAATATGAATCGCCCCTCCGGAATCCGTATACTGAATGGCATTATCAAAAATGTTATGTAGAATCTGTTCCATCCTTCCTTCATCCCCAAAAATAATCGGGTCTGGATCCAGGTCTAGCTTCAGGTCCAATTGTTTTTCCTTTATTATCGGTTCATATTTCACAAGTACGTCTTCAATGAATTGCGCATAGGCAATCGGGGTTTTATTTAACAAGAATGGAGCACTTTCCATTTTTGATAAGTCCATAAGATCTCCCACAAGCCGCTGCAGCCTAAGAGCCTCCCTTAAAATGAGGTGAAGGTATTTCCGTTGCTCTTCATCATTTTTCACGACACCATCCAATATGGCCTGCGTATATCCCTTTACGTAACTAAGCGGGGTTCTGAGCTCATGTGCAACATTTTCTAGAAATTCTTTTTTTCTTTCTTCTTCCAAATGAATGGAATTGGCCATATCATTAAAGGCTATTGCCAGTTTACCTATCTCATCATGACTCCTTACCTCGACCTGTATGTCATAATCCCCCTCTGAGACACGATGGGCCGCAGTCTCGATTTCCTTAATCGGACTGACTAGCTTTTTCAACCATTTAGTAGTAAACAAAATTGCGACAATCAAAAATAATAGAACCGCCGCCAACCATTTTGCAGCAAATTCCTTAAATAAGACCGTAATGGAATCTACAGGAATATATGTATAGATGATACCTTCGAGGCGATTTTCGTCAATCAGAGGTATGATGGCCGCTACGATGTTCTTTTCAAACCTTTTCTCATATCCTTCTTTTTCTACGGCTTTCCCATCTAAAAGCATTTGCCGTTCTTCTTCAGAAATAAGGGTATCGTAATTGATTTCAAAAGGCAGACAAGCACTCAATTCCCTGGGATTATTGACGACAAAGACTTCGCTGTCGTTCTTACTGTTAAACCATTCAACTTTTTGCTTAAAGTCCTCGCTGATTTCACCGCCGGAATAATCCGCCCCTAGCAATGATGCTTCATTGACTAAATCCGTTTTAAGCTTCTCCACATATAGATTTTTATAATAATATTGAGAAAGGGAGTAAGCGAACAGCACGGATAGGATGATGGCGGAGATAATGGTGAGCCATAATTTAAAAGAAAGGGTTCGCCATTCATAGATCATTTCTTTTCCTCTATCTTATAACCGATTCCCCAGACGGTTTGAATGTAATCGGCCGCTCTTAATTTCATTCGTAACGTTTTAATATGGGTATCCACAGTACGTAAAGATCCTCCATACTCACCGCTCCATACATTTTCAAGCAGTTGTTCACGGCTGAGTGCCTGGCTTTTATGACGCATGAGGAATAAAAGCAATTCGAATTCTTTCAAGGTTAAATTGATTGGCTTCCCTTCCACTAAAACCGTTCTGGATTGTAAGTTCAAGCTAATTTTACCGAATCGGAAATGGTTTTGATTCTCTTCATTCAATGATAATTTCCCTGTCCTTCGCAATACCGCTTCGACCCTTGCGACCAATTCTCCTGGATTGAAAGGTTTGACGATATAATCGTCGCCGCCAAGCTTCAGCCCTTTCACCTTATCCCATTCTTCACCTTTCGCACTGACGAATATCACAGGGATCTCCCCAATTTCACGAATTTCTTCACAAACGGAGAAACCGTCCATACCTGGCATCATGATATCCAATAGGATTAAATCCACTTCCTCTGTTTCAACCATACTTATAGCTTCTTTTCCATTCGCAGCTTGAAGGCATCGATAACCTGAGTTCAGCAAATACATTTCAACTAGATTACGCATATCTTCTTCATCATCCACGACTAAAATGGTGTAAACATGCATGTCATCTACTCCTCAACATCAATTGGAATGGACCTTCGCCGACTTTGATTGTTTTTTTAACATCGACTGTTTCAGCATCCATTACATACACTTCATCACTATCATATCCCGCCACGACCACATCTTCATTAAAGTTCGCCATTTCAAAGGGGTTGACGCCGACCACTTTGCTTTTGACTTCCTCATATTGATCATTCAATTTATATAAGGAGCTAGTCCCATGACTAAGGACAAATATCCCTTCCTCATTTTCCAGGAACTTTATCGGCATGGTTGGGGCCTTAAGCTTTTTCTTCAACTCTCCCGTTTTTGCCGAATAAATATAAAGATCTTCTTCCACTTGATCCCCATCACCATGTCCTCCAATCCATATTTCATCCTTTTCTTCCCTTAATAATGTGCCTGTGCTGGCACTATGTACGGGAAATTCGAAATCGACCTTTTTCGTTTCAAGATTTATCACTGAACATTTGGTATCACCAAAATTAATAACATACAATCGATTCGCTTGCTCTCCTTGAAGAACGGTCAAGGGGCTTTTACCAACCTTGACAATATCTTGTTCCTCCCCCTCAGCATTTAAAAAATAAATGGAGTGATTCGATTGATTGACCGCCACAATGCTTTTTCCATCACGTAACAACTGCATATTGACGATACCTTTTCCAATTTCCCAACTGTTTATCAGTTTTCCTGCAGATAAAGAGTACACTTGGACTTTCTCCATCTCTTTTCCATAAAGCAGGATAGTATCTTTGTCTGCCAGGAGCAGGGCTCCGGTAAATGGTTCTGAAATATCCCATTTTGCAAAAGCATGATAGTTTTCGTCTATGAAAGTCAGTGAGGTATCCTTGATATTGACAGTTGCCAGGAAAGATTGACTTTTATTGATTTTAGTAAATGCATTACCGCTATTACACCCCGTAAGCAGTACGATGGCAAGAAAAAGCCCAATGCCCCACTTCATAATTTTAAGCTCCTTATTCATTAAATATCTATTTTTTAAAGATTTTAACAATGATTTGTGAAAAAAGTATGAAGCATAAAAGAATATTTGCTAACAAGCATCCGTACACACTCAAAAAATCATAATCTTTCCAATTCAGTTATATAGGCCATTACAATTGCATTTTTCATTTCTTCCGAAAGCGAAGATTCCATCACGCGTTTAATAGAAAGGTAAAATTTCTCCAATACTGGTTTTCGGGCGCGGGGATGCGCATTTTCATCCAAAAGCTCTCGTCTGATGAGTTCCGGCAACACTTCCCTTCCCCCTCCATCGTTCACCTTACGATTGTTCCATATGCTTAAATAAGCCACCAGTAATTCTTCTTGCCTGACATTTTCTTTCATAGTATCCCTTCCATCCATTACTAATTTATACATATTAATGTTCAAGTTTGTAAAGACTATCTTAATAATAAGATATCATGCTTTTTAAAATCCAAAAAAGGAGTGAGTACAATGTCTCAAGTATACCGCTGTCCGAATTGCCGGACAAATAAATCTCGCTTCAATCTCATTCAGCAAGTAGCAACACCCATTAAAAAGGATCCCCAATCCGGTGAGATTGTTGAACAATATTCGAACGACTCCCTTCTGCCATTCCATCTAGCATATAATGGTCCTGAAGTTCGGGTTCAGTGCGCTGCCTGCGGATTGATAGAAGACGAAAAGACATTTGCCGCCTTTGGAATGCAACAATAAAAATGGTCAGACCCCTATGTGGGTCTGACCATTTTCTTAATCATTTCCTACTGACATCTTAGCCCGGTCTATGGCAATTGGAATGGCTTTTCCATCCTCATATCCTTCATCCAATAAAGCATTCGCGATTTCTATAGCCTTTTCCCTGACATCTTTATCTAGATTCTTCATCGAATTTGGGTAATCGTTCTTATTCCATGGCACTGATACCGCCTCCTTAATAAGAAAGTCTTCTTTTCATGTTTCCCTTCTTTAATGGGCGGTAAACGTTTATCGGGCCGCTTTCGCTTCCAAAGCTTTCAACTGACCGATCAACATTTCCTTATCCAACTTTTCCCCGATCATGACGATATTCAATGGCATTTTCATCATTTCATTCATGTACATCGGCATTCCGTAGGAGTATTGGAATAAATGCGGGTATTGTGAATGTGTAAAGGAAATATATCCTTTCATTCGATAGACCGTTTCCGGAAGGGCCCTAAGCCACTCTTCAAAGTCGGTTTGTGCCACAGCACCTTCAAATGTATGAACGATTGCAGTTAAGTGCAAATGGTCATGTACATCAAGCTTTTGATGTCCCTTATGCCTTTTTCTTTGCATTTGCTGCAATGATGCCAATGAAACGGCTGCATACTCCGTCAATAAACATACAGCATCCGTATTCAGCGGCTGTATCGTATATATTAGCTGTGCGGCCTCCATCTCACTTACCATATCCGCTTTATTCAATAAAATGAAATCGGCATGATGGATTTGCTCTGCAAGCAACTGTCGAAGCTGCGGAGACAGTTCCTCCCGATCGCGCCACCTTAATAAATCGACGACCGTGATGATCCCTTTATACTCCAGCTTTTTGGCGAAAATCGGCGACATTATGCCATCCAATACTTCAACTGGATGAGCTGCACCCGTCGTTTCAATATAAACCGCATCCAGTTCATTTTCGGTTAGTAACTCATGAAGCTGAACCTCCAGTTTATCTTGAATTGTGCAGCAAATGCACCCGTCAAACAACTCCTTCAGAGGCACTCCATCACCAATGAGTCCGCTGTCAACCGATACACTGCCGAGCTCATTTAAAAGCACTGCCACTTTTCTGCCCGCTTCACTTTCCTGTTTTAAAATATTTCGAAGAAGCGTCGTTTTCCCGCTGCCGAGAAAGCCGCCCAATATGTACACTTCGGTCGTTTTCATTCTTATCTGCTCCTATAATCCGGTTAAATTCGATTCCGTTAAATTTTATCATAACTAGCTTACTAAAGCACTTGCCGGATTCACATAAAAAAACCAGCCCGTAAGCTGGTTTTAGACTAGACATTTTCGAAGAAAAGCGAGTTCGACTGCAGTTTTTTATTTAAAAACATCCAGTCGATTTCAGAAATCCTCTCCCTTTCCGCCGACTGTCCCCCGAGCCTCCTCGGCGCAAGCGCCTGTGGGTTCTCGGCTAGCCAATTATTTGGCAGGAGTGTCGCAAATTTCTTCAATCCAAGGGGGATTACAGGAAAAAACCATTAAGGATAATCTGGTCTTGTTTTAAAATCATGGTTCGAGATGAGACCATTCCGACTTCCCTTTTTTCTACAAATAAAAACCAGCCCATAAGCTGGCTTTTCAACATTGATTCATGCTTGAACTTCGTCTTTTTCGTAAATCGGCACCCATCCTGCAGCTGTTACGAAAATCCGGACAGCAACAGTTTTCCTATCTTCCGCGAGCGTGAAATAATGTCTTGTTGATTCTGGTACACTAATAAGATCTCCTGGATTAAGCCGTACATCAAACCACTGTTTATCATTGCCTTCAATGGCAAAGATACTCGTTCCACCTGCTATGAAACGCACTTCATCATCTTCGTGATGGTGTTCCTGCTTAAAGTTTTCAAGCATTTGATCCAAGTTAGGATTTGCATCGGATAATGTGATGATATCATGGGCTTTATAGCCTCTTCTTTCAGAGATTTCCGCTATCTCTGATTGGAACGTTACAAGGATTTCCTCCTTGTCAGCATCTGTTAGATCGTATTTTTCTACAAGATGTGCAGGTAATTTAGAAATGTCCCATTGCTCATAAATTACCCCGTGTGTTTCTAAAAAACCTTTTACCTGTTCACCGTTTTCAATAACCTCGTTTGTTTCATGGAATCTGATCGTCGCCATCATTCATTCCTCCTCTATGAGTATTTATCTTATAGAACCTGCAAACGCCTTTTGTTGATTAAGTAACAGTTGATATTGAAATAAAAATTCGCAGGCTTCAAGTATTCTTTTTGCCTCGAATCCGCTTTTGCCCCAAACCGTAATGCCATGATTGCGTATCAGCACAGCGCCAGAGTCTTCTTCGACATGCGGCTTGAACTTATCGGATAGCAACGGTATGTCAGCGTGATTATATATGATTGGAATCCGAAGCTCCGAATCTTCATCCCACCGACCGGTCGCTTTAATGATTTCATGATTACGAAAGGAAACTTGGCCTTCATCTCCGTACAATTCCGAAATCACATTATTTTCAACTGTATGGACATGGAGTACACAGTTCGCATTGGTTTTTCGGTAAATGTCTGTATGAAGTAAAGTTTCGGCCGATGGTCTTAGGTTCGTATCTTCAACTGGTTTTCCTTTTAAATCCACCAGTAAAAAGTCCGTATCCGATTGCTTCCTTTTATCCTTACCGCTTGCGGTAATATAAAAGAAAGGGCTTTTGGGTTCGCGGATGGACAAATTCCCGCTTGTTCCCATAAACCAATCCCTTTCGGCCAGTTCAGCTTTAATATCTGCCAACTCCTGCCATTCTTTAGAATGAGTGTTCACGCTTTAACCACCTCCTGCTGCTTTATAATGTCAATTACATCAAAAAATGTTTCGAATCCTTGATGTGGAATTCCTTCCCTACCGCATTTTTCAAGCAATATGTCACGGGCTATGACAAAATCGGCCTGTTTTGCCGCTTCAAAATCCGTAACTGAATCTCCAATAACGAGTTTAAAATCTTCCGGACCCGCAATTTCCCTCATAATGGATGGCTTGCAGCAACCGCAATCATTATTACATTGCTCATCACAAGCATGTGGCCACTCAATATAAATCTTTTCCTTATCAAAAAATGCATGGTTGCAATAAACGGACTCTGTTGGCAAGATATCATTCAAAAGGGGTGAAATGAAAAAATCCATGCCCCCGCTTACAATATATAAAGGGATATTGGCTTGTTTCGTATACTCAACGAATTCATAAAACCCTGGTCGAATGCCGGCCGTTTTTCTTACATATTGGATGATGTCATCCTTCAAGCCACTATCAAGCAGGGAAAACATATCCCCAACTCCTGAAGATATACTGATTTTTTGCTGAAGGACACCGTCTTTCAACGCTTCCCATTCCGGAGGCGCAAATTTCTTCATAATTGAAATGATATTATCTGTGTTGGTGATCGTTCCGTCAAAATCACAAAAGATGATCGGTTTCATTATTTCTTATAGGCCTCCCCACAACACAAGAGCTTTTTTTAGGGTTTCTTCCTCAGCCGCCGCTTCAGAAAGTTCCTTTCCTGCCAGAACGGCTTCCACAGCAGAACGGAATGCCTTGGCACCGCCCTCTGCTCCGTCAGGGTGCCCGTGAATTCCGCCTCCGGCATTAATCACACTATCAAGCCCGAAATCCTTGATCAGGTCCGGAACCATGCCCGGATGAATGCCTGCAGAAGGAACAGGGAAGGCTTTTTTCCATGAAAGTTCATCTCTTGTCAGAGCTTCAGCAATCGCTAAGGTCTCCGTTTTTTCAAGTGCGACATTTCCATAAGGGGAAGGGAACAAGGATAAATCCGCACCTGATAATCTTACTAATTTACCAAGCAATAATGGATAGCCGATACCATAAAATGATGAAGATGCCAATGCCCCGCTATATGCGGGGTGCGCCATGATCGGCAGCTTTATACGATCATGTTCACTCAAGGCCTGCAATACATCCAAACCATATGTATGAACGTTGAACAATAAAGCATCTGCCCCTGCTTCAGCCGCTTGCTCTGCCTTATCCAATAATTCAAAAGTTTTCCCAGATAGATTGACAGCATATAAAGTACGGTGGCCAGTGGTTTCATAGACTTCATTCAATATTCTTTTTCCCGTTTTTATTCTATCGAAAAATGGAGTCAGTTCCTGGTCGAAGAGGATCTCATCATCCTTAACTAGGTCGACACCTCCCAATGCTTGTTGCTTCAGTTGATCATTATGAAATGTTAGGTCTCTTCCCAATACGCCTTTAAAGATGCTCATCACCAAGGGCCGGTTAAATACGCCCAGCTTTTCCCTTATGCCTTCAATGCCAAATTGCGGCCCGGGAAAAGCTTTTTGAATATCACCGACAAAATCCAAGTCTATAAGTTTTATTTCACCGTCCAATGAAAGTTTGCCGAAGACCGTCGTAAGGATTGCAGGTAAATCATTTGAGAAATTCCTTGCCGGATAGGCAATTTTAATCAGCGAACGGTATACTTTCCGATTAAAGTAGCTGTTTGCCCTCTCTTCTTCAGATAGGGGTGTCACCGATACGACGCGTCCCTTATGTTTTTCCAGTTGTTTCTGTACCAAATGCGGCAAGTCCGTCCATGTCCCGACAGTCAGACCCAAGGCAATGCTCTCTGCTTTTTTCTCATGATTTCCAATAAAGTCATGAATTAAATAAGTAGCGACTATCTCGCTCATCTGATCACTCCTATAACACGTTAGTATACTCTCGATGTCACTATTGGCCTGAGATGGTCTCAAAATGGCAAAAGCCCCTTCATAAAGAAGAGGCTTTAAAAAGCCATCTTCTTATCTCCCAGCCATCGGCTGCAAGAATTAGCACCGTGCCTTGTGGATTTCAAAAAAATCCGGCGGAAGGATTCCGCCCCATTTTACAATGGAATTACGGTCGGTTGCTGGGCTTCATCGGGCTAGTCCCTCCACCTGCTCAAAATAAGAAAACGCTGATATATAAGTTGCATCCAAGTATCGAAAGATTAAGAATTTATTTTGTATTCTGACAGGTAATTCCTACTTTGTCAATAAGTTTTAACTATTTAAAGGTGAACCTTATTGCACTAAAATAAGTTTAATGTCCGTATTCGTTCCACAGCCTCTTGCAGCCGTTCTTCCGAAGTCAGTAGCCCTACCCTGACATAACCTTCGCCAAATTCACCGAACCCATTCCCTGCGGCAACAGCTACATGGGCATGCGTTAATAAATAGTCCGCAAAACTCTCGGACGTAAAACCTCCAGGTACCTTGAGCCAGGCAAAAAACGATGCCGCTGGAGCTTTGACTTCCCATCCGATGGACCTCAATCCCTCAATGAAAACATTCCTTCGCCCCTCGTACATTTGCACTAACTGCTCTACACAGGTCTGTGAGTCAAGCAAAGCGCTTGCCGCAGCTTCTTGTATCGCCGGGAAGAGACTCACATAAAGATGGTCTTGTAAAAGTTCAAGAGCTTCTATTACACTCTTATTGCCCACTGCGAAGCCGACTCTCCACCCTGCCATATTGTATGTTTTCGATAGAGTGTATATTTCAACTCCTACATCCTTCGCTCCCTCCGCCTGGAGAAAGCTTATCGGTTTTTTTCCGTCGAATCCGATCGCCCCATAGGCGAAATCATGGACCACACAAATTGAATGTTCTTTTGCAAAGGAGACGGTTTCATCAAAGAAACTTTCAGTTGCAGAAGCGCCTGTGGGATTATTCGGATAATTCAAGAACATCATTTTGGCTTTATCAAGAACTTCTTTATGTATGTCATCGTATTTCGGAAGAAAATCATTTTCTTCTGTCAAGGGCATCAGTTCGGTCTTTGCCTGGGCTAAAACAACACCGGAAAGATAATCCGGATAGCCGGGATCTGGAACAAGGATTGTATCACCTGGATTCAATAAACACTGCGGAAGTTCGACAAGACCTGCCTTTCCCCCGAAGAGAATCGCCACTTCACTAGTCGGATCCAGCTTGACACCGTATTCCCGTTCATAAAAGACGGCAGCAGCATCTTTTAAATATTGATGTCCCCGGAATGGCGAATATTTATGATTAATCGTTTTTTCAGCGGCAGTTTGCAAACTTTTGACGATATGTTCCGGCGTCGGCTGATCAGGGTTTCCCTGGCCTAAATTAATGACATCATGTCCTTGCTCCGTGATTGCATTGACTTTTGCGACCAGTGAAGCAAAAAACTGCTTGGGCAGGTCCTGAAGCAGTCCGGATTTTTCGAATTGCACCATTTATACACCTTCTCTGAAATTTCTTGAAATTCTAGTCACAAATGATATATGTTTATCGTAGTCTTGTAAAGCATTTTTTACATGTAGGGGGGTTAAACGATGAAGTGGAAAATAGCTTGTATTCAAATGGATATAGCTTTCGGGCAACCAGATATCAATTTTCAGGTTGCAGAACAATGGTTGGAAAAAGCAGCTCGGTCCGAACCCGATATCGTCATATTACCAGAGCTTTGGACAACCGGATACGACTTGACCAGGCTGAATGAGATTGCTGATCAAGAGGCAGAAAAAACGATTGAATTTCTTAAAACACAGGCACAGAAACACCAGTTTCACATCATCGGCGGTTCCATTGCGAAAAAAACAAGCAAGGGAATCTATAACACCATGATCATCATCGATAAACACGGAAAGCTCATTAAAGAATATGATAAGCTTCACTTATTTCAATTAATGGATGAACATCATTTCCTGCAGCCAGGTGAAAAAGATGGTTTATTTACCCTTGATGAAAAAATATGTGCCGGGTTCGTTTGTTATGACATTCGTTTCCCAGAATGGCAGCGAGCCCATACCGTTCAAGGCGCGGAAGTTCTATTCGTTACGGCTGAATGGCCAAAGCCGAGACTCGATCACTGGAGAGCTTTATTGATAAGCCGTGCCATCGAGAACCAAGCCTATGTTGTAGCCGTTAATCGTACAGGTTCGGATATCAATAATATATTTGCGGGCCATTCCTTGATTATTGATCCATGGGGGAATATCATAAGTGAAGCCGGAGAAGGAAACGAACTATTGACAGGCAGCTTGGACTTCAACAAAGTTACGGAAGCACGTAACAAAATACCTGTATTCGAAGATCGCCGTCCTGACTTTTATTAATTTACCCATTGACAAACTATTTAAAAAGTTGATATTATTTTCCCGAAGATTAAAATTTCAGAAAACATTTACTCTTATCAAGAGCAGGCTGAGGGATAAAGGCCCTATGAAGCCCAGCAACCGACTGTAATACCATTGTGAAATGGGGCGGATCTTCCGCCGGATTATTGAATCCACAGAGCACGGTGCTAATTCCACCAGAATTCATTTTCTGGAAGATAAGAGGTCCGAAGCCAAAACTTCTGCCTCTTTCTATATGAAAGAGGCTTTTTTATTCTTATTTTGAATCTGGAGGGGAAAAGAATGACTCAAAACCATTCAAATTTTAAGAGATTGACAAACGAAACAGCTATAACTCTTGCAAAAAAACTTGGGTTGGTCAATGCGGATGCAAGTTTGAAATGTAATGAAATCGGCGATGGAAACTTAAATTATGTTTTTCATATTACAGACACGGTCACAAACAAAGGTCTAATAATCAAACAAGCGGTCCCTTATGCCAAGGTACTTGGTGAAAGCTGGCCGCTGACATTGAAAAGGGCAGCCATTGAAGCGAATGCGCTGATTCATTTCAGAAGTTATTGCCCCGAATTCGTACCGCAAGTCTACTATTCGGATGAACAGCTTGCCATCACAGTCATGGAGGATTTATCGCACTTGAAAATCGTTAGAACAGGATTGATCGATGGCGATTCATTTCCATTGCTTTCACAGCATATTGGTGAGTATGTTGCGAAGACGGCATTTTATACATCCGATTATCATTTAGAACCCTCTTCGAAAAAGGAGGTGGCCCGACATTTCACGAATCCCGAACTCTGCAAAATCACTGAGGTCTTTATTTTCACGGATCCATTTTTTGAGGAACTCCCTGGAGATTTCGAGGTGGAATTGAAAGATGCCGCCCAAAAAATATGGAATGATCAAGAAGTGATACTTGAGGTCGCCAAGCTGAAGCAAAGCTTTGAAACCGAGCAGGAAGCCTTGCTTCATGGAGATTTACATACTGGAAGTATATTTGCAAGTAAAACTGAAACAAAGGTTATTGACCCGGAATTCGCTTTTTATGGGCCAGTTGGTTTTGACCTTGGTCAATACACCGCCAACCTTCTCTTTCAGGCAATTACACGAAATGGCGCTGGAAAGGAAGAGATTTTCACGCTCCTTCATGAATTTTGGAATGCCTTTGAAGAAACTTATACCGAATTATGGGAATCCCAAAATAAAAGCCCATTCCGCCATGTGAAAGGGTATCTGCCTTATTTGCTGACAAAATTCAAAAAAGATGCATTCGGCTTTGCAGGCTGCGAACTGATTCGGCGAACCATTGGCCTTTCCCATGTAGCCGATTTAAACGTCATTGAAGATAAAGAAACAAGGATCGCAGCCAAAACGGCAACATTGGAAATCGGTACTTTTTTAATTAAAAAACGGGGAGAATTGGATGTTCCAGCCGTCATTGAAGCGTTGAAGCAACGGACACTGCCATCTTACTCAACCATTTAAAAGGAGACCTGCATATGACTACAATTGCACCCTTACCATATTCGGTACATTGGGATGATACCCATATTACATTATTAAATCAACAAGCCCTTCCTTCCATAACAGAATTTATTGAACTTCATTCTGTTGATGATGTATATGACAGCATTTTGTCATTAAAAGTTCGCGGTGCCCCAGCAATTGGGCTGACGGCAGCATTTGGTGTTGCACTTGGCGCCAAGCAGGAAACAACCGCTGATTTAGGGGAATTCAAGAAAAATGTAATGAGGCATATTGAAAAACTCGCCTCTTCACGGCCTACTGCAGTCAACCTTTTTTGGGCGTTAAGGAGGATGGAGAACACCTTGCAGGCTGCGCAAAGCATTTCAACTGCCAAGGAAGCACTTATATCGGAGGCTAAAGCCATCTTTGCTGAAGATGAAGAAATGTGCAGGAAAATCGGGGAACATGGTTTATCGCTATTCACTAGAGGAGATTCCATTCTTACGCATTGCAACGCCGGGGGAATCGCCACGGCTCGGTATGGCACAGCCTTGGCTCCCTTCCACCTGGCTAAAGAAAGGGACTTTCCGCTAAAAGTGTACGCATGTGAAACAAGGCCTGTCCTGCAAGGGGCGCGTTTGACGGCTTGGGAATTGATGCAAGCGGGAGTTGACGTCACCTTAATTTCTGATAATATGGCTGCCCATACGATTCACCAGAAAGGAATAAAGGGAATTATCGTCGGGGCCGACAGGATTGCGGCAAATGGAGATACTGCCAATAAAATCGGGACGTTGGGATTGGCCATATTAGCCAAGCACTTTGGTATCCCCTTTTATGTGGCCGCACCATCAAGCACATTCGACCTTTCTATCGAATCCGGCACATCCATCCCGATCGAAGAACGGAATGGAACGGAAATCACCTTCATTCAAGGTGTAAGGATCGCTCCGGAAAACGTGAAGACTTTCAATCCAGCCTTCGACGTTACACCGAATCATCTAATTACAAGCATCATTACCGAAAACGGCATCATAACACCGGATTTCTTCAAAAACATTCCGCATTTTGTTAATTGATCCAGGTTCCTTTTATGGTGTTAAAAAACGAGAAGGATTTTTTGTCCCTCTCGTTTTTTAAAGTGATTGAATTAAGATTATTCTTGCGAGGTCTATAATACAATATTTAAATTTGAATATCTTCAGTTAATATTAGGATGTCTTCGATAATAAAAGAGAATAGGACATTCTTATTATTTTGAAAAGAACTCCTGAAGCGCCTTCTTATTTTTAGTGTAGTCTATTTCCAAAACGGCTCCGGACTGGGGATATATTTCATCTTTGAAGCTTCCTTTCACTGGAACCCTTAAGGTCTCGACCGTGTCCGGTGTATGGAAGACGGCTTTGGGACCCATTTCCATTATTGTTTTCAGTCCAATATCCGTATCCAAGTACGAGAGTCCTTGTTCGATTATACTAGGAAGGGCCGCCATCCCTTCGAAGGATGAGATTTGATTTATAAACGCTGTTTTTAATTGAACCATTACTTCTTGTTGTCGTTCAACCCTGCCAAAATCACTTTCATCGTCATGTCTAAAACGGACATATTTCAATAATTCCTCACCATGTAAAACATTTTTACCGACGCTTGCTTGGATGCTCATATCATCTATGATTTCCTGATCCACATTCACCGCCACCCCCTCAGGGGCAAGTAAATCCACCATCTTCACAAATCCCTTAAAGTCGATTACCGCTACATGGTCGATCTTGACATCGAAGTTTTCCTGTATGGTTTTCTTGAGCAATTCCCTCCCACCATAATAATAAGCAGCATTTATTTTGTTATATCCTGATTTATTCCCGGGGATTTTCACATAACTATCACGCATAATGGAAGCCAGCTTCAGTTTCTCCTGCTCAGGAAAGTATTTTGCAAGGATAATCGCATCTGATCGAGATTTTTGCTCTCCCCTTGTGTCAACACCAATTAACAAAAAAGTTTTATCGTTTTCCTGGTTATTTTCATTGGTTAGTTTTTTTTCCGTACCTTCATTTCCATTTTGTTTGGGTAAAGGGGCATAGGTGCAGCCTGCCAGAATCAAGACCAATAGATATATGAACAATACCTTTTCTTTCATTACCTCACCTCATCGGAAAATTACCCCTATTCTCTGCCTAATTTTGGAATTCTATGCATAAAACGAAAAAAAAGCCTGCCAACGATATCCGCTGACAGGCTTTTCAATCAAAATCATTTATTGATTTCTTTCTTTAATACTTCTACTGCCTTTTTCACTTGTGTGTCGTTTTTAAGGATTTTCTCGCGGATGACCTGCATCAATTTCACGGTAGTATCATCCTTAATGGTGCCGGTTTCTTTAATTTTTTGTTCCCTTTGGAATGCTGTGACCGCATTCTTGGTTGCTTCATCGAAGAATCCATCTATTTTACCTGGATCATGTCCTGCTTCCTTCAGCATCTCTTCAGCCGCCTTAACTTCACTAGAAGAATCGGATGCTTTCAATTCCTTATCAGGCGAAATGTACGGAAGGCTGGCATAATCAGGAAGCTTCACAGTAATATCCGGCTTGATCCCTTTTTTATGAATCCAATTGCCTTCAGGAGTCAACCATTTAGCTGCCGTATATTTGAAGTTAGATCCATCTTCGAAGTCTTGGGCAGTCTGCACTGTCCCTTTCCCAAATGACTTGACACCGATCAATGGAATGTCCGCAGACTCACTGACAGCCGCTGCAACGATTTCAGAAGCACTGGCACTTCCATCATCAATCAGCACGACTACCGGGATTTTCAGTTCTCCATCATTCTCCGATTTATATACATCTTTTTTCCCGCTGCGATCCTCAACTTGAAGGACCACTTTCCCATTAGGTATGAACAGGCTTGCCATTTTTATTGCTTGATCAAGCAGTCCTCCTGGGTTTCCCCGCAAATCCAATACGAGACCCTTCATATCCTTCTTCGACATTTCTTCAAGCGCCGTTTTCAACTCTTGGACTGTATGTTCGGAAAAACTGGTCACTTGAATTTTTGCAACTCCATCATCAAGCATTTCCGCATATACCGTTTCAATCGGAATTGTATCCCGTTTAATGGTGAGCTTAATCGGTTCCGACTCACCAGCTCTTGAGATGGATAGATCCACTTTTGTACCCTTCTCGCCCCTGATTTTCAGGACAGCTTCAGAAGAGCTGAGTCCTTCAACACTTTTACCGTCCACACTTAATATGATATCATTCGGTTTTACCCCTGCTTTTTCTGCTGGGGACCCTTTTATCGGTGAGACGACCATGATTTGTCCATCCTGCTCCTGAATCTCAGCACCGATTCCTTCAAAAGATGAAGAGATGCTCTCATGGAAACTCGATGCTTCCTTTTTATCCATATAAGCAGAATAGGGATCATCCAATGATTTGATCATTCCATTAATTGCGCCGTCAACAAGTTTTTCTTCATCAACCTCTTCATAATAGTCATCTTTTATCTTATCGTATGTAGAATACAGCTTTTCAAATTCCGCATGCTTATCCGGTGCTAATGACTCTACTTTTTCATCTCCAAAGGTCAAGGCTATTGTAGTAATCCCTGCAGTTAGAAATATGACTAAGAAAATCCCCATAATGAACGTAAACTTCTTCATTTTAATGAATTTCCCTGCCTCTTTTGGCTGTTTTTGATTTTCTTCTTCCACTGAAGCCTCACCACTTTCATTCTTCATGACGATATAAACGATTTCATTCCTATTTTATCAGCTTTCATGCCAATCGAAAAATAATAGTTATCAAAAATAACAACTTATAGCCATATGTATTTTTTAATAAACTTCAAATCATGGAGAATGCTCCAAGGACAACAGGCATCTCCTGATATTACAAAAATGCGGATACCTGGAACAAATGAGCCTGTATCCAAACTGCCATTATACAGCATCACTTATTCCTGGTCACCCGCCTGTCATTTACATCCAATTATCAGTCCTGGATAGCTGCTTCCAATGCCACTTCAACCATTTCGTTAAAAGTTGACTGGCGCTCATCCGCCGACGTTTCCTCACCAGTTAAAATGTGATCGGAAATGGTCAATACAGATAAAGCTTGGCGTCCAAATTTAGCAGCAAGCGTGTAAAGGGCCGCTGATTCCATTTCTATCGCAAGTATTTGGTATTTTGCCCATTTTTCCAATTCACTATTATCGTTATAAAACTGATCGGCCGTAAATACATTACCGACCTTCAATTGCAAGCCCTTTGCCGTGCCGGCGTCATAAGCTTTTCTTAGTAATTCGAAATCTGCGGTCGGGGCAAAGTCCACCCCGCCGAAAGTCATACGATTCATTTGGGAATCGGTGGAGGCACTCATGGCAAGGATCACATCCCTGACTTTTACATCTTTTTGAATCGCTCCTGCAGTTCCCACACGAATCAACTTCTGAACATTATAGCTATTCATCAATTCATTCACGTAAATCGAAATGGATGGGACACCCATGCCTGTACCTTGTACAGAAATTCGTTTTCCTTTATATGTCCCTGTATATCCAAACATGTTACGAACTTCATTATAAAGTTTAGCATCCTCTAAAAATGTTTCAGCAATATATTTTGCACGCAACGGGTCCCCAGGAAGTAAGACCGTTTCCGCAATTTCATTCTCTTTTGCACCAATATGTACGCTCATACGACTATGTCCTCCTTAACTTGTGGTTGAAATGATATTCAAAAACTACTATACCATATCAACCACAAGTTAGGAAAATCGAACCTTATCTGGAACTTGAAAAATGGAAATCACGAAACGACTTTTGGCACCCTTCCTAAATCGCAAACAAAACGGCGGAGGTCCGCCGTCTTTTTTTTAATGGTTAATAAAATTAAGGGAAAGGAAGCTGCTAACCGTCTTATGACAGGTTACTCATCGACTTCTTCATCAATTATGCATTTTTCAAGAAGATATTCGAATGTGATGTCAGCAAGATCTTCAACTTCAGCTTCTGTTGGAAGATAGCCCCGTCTTATCAATTCTTGAAAAAAGAATTCCGCTATCTCTTCTGTATCAATAAAAACCTCAATTTCTCGCAAATCATCGCCCCCTTATTTAAAGGTCTATGAATGTGTAGAGACAAATATACCAGTAAGGCATCCCTTAATGGAAAAACATATGAAAGGTCTATCGTTATCAAGTTCCATTCGTGTTCAATTTGAATGGATACTTCTATAGTGAATCTGGAAATTGCCCTTTATAGGTGTCTTTCACTTCGTTTGCTTCTTTTTATGATCTGGATAAATTTCCTCTGCCGCCTTTTCTATTTTAGCAAGGGCGATTTTCATGATGTGACGATATTCATCATCGCCAAAATGTTCGTAGAGCTTACAATAATCATTATATAAATCCAACAGGCCATCAATCATTTCCTTTTTTTCATCTTTTGTCATTGTCATTTCTCGCTCACCTTTACCAGGGTTGTTTTGTTTAGCAATGATAGCAAGCTCATTTTTCTTTTGAGGAAGGAGCAGACCCAACTTTTTAATGATTCCATCTGCACGTTTAGCATCGGCAATCAAAGTCAGTTCTTCTTCATGCGCTTCAAGCCATTCACCATCAGAGATTCTTGATAACTCATAAATTACATCCTCCCAGGCATTTTCCTTATAGCGCCAAATTTCCGTTCGATAGCCGATAATCTTGAAATAATCCTGTTCATATCCATCCACTTGGACCAAGTCACCTAATAAAAATTTATATTCAATATCGATTTGCTCTTTCGGATAAAGGATTTCTCCTTCATATTCATTTATTGATTGCAATGTTTTTTCGATATAAAGACCTTCACTATAGTTCACTTCATACACATAAGCACCATCGAGAAATTTTACATCGGTTATATTCCCGACTGTCCCATACATTGTTATTACGACTGTATCGCCTAATTTAAATTTCGGCTGTTTTTTTTTGCCCATAAGAGACATCCCCCAATATGGTCCTTATCGTTTGATTAGTAAATTATATGCACAAACAAACATGGAGGTTAATGGAATTAAGCGGGCATATTGCTCATTTAGCTAATTAACCGGCCCATTTATTTAAGGGCACTACAACCAAAAACCGCCTCATTTAATGAGACGGTTCGTAGTGGGGATAGTGAGCGTCACTTTCGTTCCTTCGTCGGGGACGCTCTCAATTTGGAATTTCCCTTTTAATTCCTCCATTATCTGAATGCATGTCGCTACACCTAATCCGTTTCCATCCGGTTTGGTGGTATAAAAGGGCATACCGATATTTTTTAAATTCTCGGGACTTATACCTTTTCCATCATCACTGATCACTAATCTTATATATTGGGAGATGGAATCGTGATGCAGTTCAATCTGTCCCCTTGCTTCGATGGCTTCACATGCATTATTCAAGACATTCAGAAGAACCTGCCTTAACCGGTTTCTGTCTGAATAAACAATGACGGATTGTGTCATGCCATTAATTATTCTTACATGAGAACTCGGAATTGAGGAAGTATAGGTATCCATAATTTCATCAAGGAAATCCTTTAAATCGATTTTCTCCCATTCCAGTTGATGCGGTTTTGCCAAATCAAGAAGTTGTGTAACAAATACATTGACCCGATCCACTTCATGAAGCATGACATCGCTATATTTTTCTATCAATGATTTATCATGATCCTGGCTCTTCAATAATTGGAAAAAACCCTTTATTGTCGTCAATGGGTTCCTGATTTCATGGGCGACACCGGCAGCAAGCTGGCCTACATACTTCAATTTTTCCGTACGGACGATTTCCTTCTCACGATCTTCTATCGTTTCCATCATTCTTAGAAAGGCAAGGTTCAATTTTTCCATTTCCTCGAAGCTTCTTTTATCGGAAATGATGAATTCCTTTCCTCCTATGAAATCCTCTGTTGCTTCGACAAGTTCTTGAACTGGCCGAACGAGGGTCTTTGTTAGTAAATAGACAGCCAGAATGATAGAAACAAAAACGATGCTGTAGATGGTCAGGTACCGTGTCAATAGGTCATTCAAAGGCTGAAACACCTGCTTCTTATCAGCACCCACAACAACAAACCATTTATTCTCTGTTTGTGCTATCGTATGGACAGGCTTGATGGAATATATTTTTTCCCCATTCTCTGCACTGTACAAATCATCCGATAACGAAGCTTCCATCAGCTTATCTTTTGTTAATCCCATTTCTCTCAAGGCAGAATCCTGCATAATGCCATGTGGGTCTTTTTTCGAAATCATGATGCCTTCCTGGTTGATCATGAAAAAGTTCACTGGGTATTTATCACTAATTTCATCAGCTTTTTTTTCCATCATCTCCCACAACCCTTCCAAACGGAAAGCTGTGGATACGACTCCGATCATTTCCCCTGCATGATCATATACCGGCGTACTCAGAGCTATAATCGGTTCTGAGAAAGCCCGGGTTTTATATACGTCTGAAAGGAACTCATGACCTTCTATTGCCTCTTTGAACCATATTCTCTTCGCGAGGTTATCCCCGATCATTTTATTGGATGTATCTGCAATGACATTGCCTTCCATATCCAAATGCATAACTCCGTAATAATTTCCTTTTGCATCGATAAACTTTTTTAGTTCATCTGACTTCTCTTCTTTTGAGTGGCCAGGATTGATGATTGCAGAATTTGCACTCATTAATTTCACATCACTGATCCGTTCGTTCAAATAGCTGTATGTTTCATTTACAATATTCAGTGAACCTGCATTCAGGGCATTTTTTGCTTCCTTCTCCAGAAGGGAGCGTTGTGATCCATAGGATATGATTCCCAAAATCAGAAGAGGAACACTTGCAATAAGTAAAGAATAAAGCAAAATTCGGGTTTGAAGGCTTTTTAACATCCTTCCAATCCTCCCTATTCCTGATCTCCCAATATGAGCCCTTCTTCTATTTGGACATACTGTTCCCACGCTTGATCGAATACTGACATACTTTCGAGATAGTCTGCATTCAATTCTAAATAACTGCTCAGTTCATTATAATCAGTCGATTGTTTTGGGAAGCCATGATCCTCATAGGCATAATTGGCAAATTTAGTGATTGCATCAATCTCCTTTGGTTGTCGAAATTTCATTAAATATAAATAAAATGGTCTCATGATGTCGAGCCCCCCTAAAATAACTATGATTTCTGCTTTAATATATCGGAAACTTTCGCTTCCGTCCACTTTTTTAAAAAACAATTTGGTTTTTTCTTCCTCACTTTATGAAATCCACGATTTTTCAACACAAAACGCATTCGTTTTATTACGGAATTACACTAAAATATCGTTCTAAATATGTTCGATAAAGGAGACGAAGTTCTTCAACTGGTATCAATCAATGCCCACGGCCTATAATAAACATGCGGTGCACGGTCTGTCATTCCGCATGAAGGGTGACGGAATGATTTCAAAAACCTTCAATTTCTCACAGGCTATAGTTTTCTGAAAGGAAAAATCAAATCCCCTTCATCGATAGAAATAGTGGTTTACACTGTTCTGTCTAAAATGAGGGGATTTATTCATTCATATTATATGGAACAATTTATTGCTTTTGTTTGCTGTAAAAAATCCAGTCTTTTCACTATCGCCTTACACCTCTTACGAATAGTATGAAAAACATATTACTCACGAGTAGGATTTTCACGATGAAGTTCTTGATAATGATATGCTTTCATTGCATCTGGAGAAATAGTGAATTTCTTTTTGGTACTCTTCCCAGCCATCAAACACCTTGCTATTACTTTTCCCTAATAGTTTATATAACATTTTTTTAGATGGCTATCTGAATCCGCACGATCAGTTGCTATTTCCCCCATTCTCATTGGGATTGGAAATAACCTTAAAAGGGAATTTCAATAGCCGTATCCCTTAAATGAAGGTCTTTTTAAAATTGGAATTTATCAGCAGTTATATTGTGATAGGGCTTTATAAGCTTTTCCCTATTCATAGCTCATTGTCCCTATTTCAACTTCAATTACTCATCATACGCCTTCTGTTCCCAAGCTGTATCATATCAATAACTCCAACCCCAGATCATACATAGTATTGTACCGAAGACAGTAATTAGAGCTAGGAATATAGCGCAATATAATGTCATAAAAATTGATTTGCTATCATCAGTTTCACGAGCATGCATAAACACAACTAGTTGAACAGCTGCTTGTATGAATGCTGTCAATATAAAAATCGTCATGCCTGTTGCTTTTGACATATTGAAGAAGTAAACCAAAATAGCTACAAACGTCAAAATCAATGAAAATACAAAACCCCATACTTGCTTAGCCGGGAATAATTCCTTCATGTTCATGTCATTCCTTTCATGTAGATAAAGGTGAAGATGAAGATCCAAACGATATCTAAGAAATGCCAGTAAAGAGAGAAAATGAAAGATTTATTGGCTGTTTCAGGTGTCAACCCGCGTTTTTTCACTTGAAGGATAATAAATAACCCCCAGAAAAGCCCTAATGTAACATGTGCTCCATGTGTCCCTAATGTTGTAAAAAGTATCGATGTAAATGCACTAGTTTGCAGTGTAGCTCCTTCGCGATAATAGGTAATGAACTCAGTAATTTCAAATCCTATAAATCCTAATCCAAGAAGGAGAGTGATTATGAAAAATGTCAACATAGCTTTCTTGTTGCCAATTCGCATGGCATGAATTCCAAGCCCGATGACAAAACTGCTTGTTAAGAGCAAGAATGTTTCAGCAAGTACTGGAGTGATTTCAAATAATTCTGCTCCAGCAGGTCCATTACCCGAACGATCAACTAATGTAAAATATGATGCAAAGAGTGTTGCAAAAAGCATAATTTCGGCTCCAAGGAAAATCCAGAAGCCTAAAATATTTAGACGATTTTGTTCCGTACTATATTCAAGAGGTTGCGAGTGATCTATTTCCATTTATTAACACCTCCGAATTTTGCTTCTGTCTCTTTTATTTCTTCTACAGAAATGTAATGCCCTTGATCAATTTCGAATGAACGATGAGCCATGCAAACAAAGATACCGATTAACCCAATAATCGCAAGAAACCATATGCTGAATACTAACGCAAATCCAAAGACAAAGAAGATACAGGACAGGATAAACGGTCCCCCGCTGTTATTGGGCATATGAATTTTTTCATAGTCACCCTTGAATAATTCATGACCATTATATTTAGCATCCCAAAACGTTTCCCTTGAGTTCACTTGTGGAATAATAGCAAAGTTATATTCTGGTACTGGATTATGAGTAGCCCATTCAAGGGAACGTGCATCCCACGGATCATCACTAACATCTCTTGGAGCATGGCGAATGCTATAGTAAATCGTATATACGATTAATACAAAGCTGATTGCCATTAAAGCTGCCCCGATAAACGAAATCATATTCAATGGTCCAAATCCAGTCGATTCAGAGTATGTGTACATACGACGTGCTTGACCATCTAAACCCGTAATATACATAGGGAAGAATGCTAAGCAAAAACCAATGGTTAGAAACCAGAACGCCCATTTCCCAATCCTTTCATTCAACATGAAACCAAACATTTTCGGCCAGTAGTAAGTTCCGGCACCAAGCACAGCAAATACTACACCCGGAATAATGACATTGTGGAAGTGAGCTACTAAAAACATTGTATTATGGTATTGATAATCCGCCGCTGACATCGCAAGCATAACCCCGGTAACTCCACCGATTGTGAAAAGAGGTATGAAACCTATTGAATAAAGCATAGGTACGGTAAATCTGATTCTGCCTTTCCACATCGTGAACAACCAGTTAAAGATCTTGATTCCAGTCGGGATAGCGATTACCATCGTTGTAATCGAGAAAATACTATTAACATATGCTGCTTGCCCCATTGTAAAGAAATGGTGCGTCCAAACGAAGAATGAATATATAGAGATAAATACCATTGAAGCAACCATTGATCGATATCCATATAGGTTACGTCGTGAAAAGGTTGGGATAATCTCACTAAAAAGACCAAATGCAGGCAAAATTAAGATATAAACTTCAGGATGTCCCCAAACCCAGAACAGGTTAGCCCAAAGCATATCCATACCGCCATCAGTCATTGTGAAAAACTTGGTTGCGAATAGTCGATCCATTGTTCCCATGATCAGCGCCACTGTTAATACAGGGAATGCGAAAATGATAATAACGCTTGTGACTAAAGCAGACCATGTAAACATTGGCATTTTCATTAATGTCATACCGGGTGCTCTCATTTTAAGAATAGTCGTCAAAAAGTTAATCCCCGTCATTAATGTACCTATTCCGGCTATCTGAATACCAATCATATAATAATTCGTTCCAACATGCGGGCTAAATTCATTACCTGCAAGCGGGAAATAAGATGTCCACCCTGCATCAGGCGAACCACCAATTACAAAAGAGATGTTGAATAGCATCGCACCCATAAAAAATAACCAGAAACTTACGGCATTTAGACGTGGGAATGCTACATCTCGGGCTCCAATTTGTAATGGCACTACGAAATTCATTAAGGCCATAATGTACGGCATCGCCATAAAGAGAATCATCACAACCCCATGTGTTGAAAAAATTTCATTATAGTGCTGTGAATCTAATAATTTGTTATCCGGTACGGCAAGTTGCGCACGCATCATCACAGCATCTACCCCACCACGAAATAGCATTAGCAAAGCAGATATTAGATACATAATACCTATTCTTTTATGATCGACGGTTGTTAGCCAGCCACTCCATAAAAAAAACCATTTTTTAAAGTGGGTTAAACCAACAATGATCAAGAGAACAGTAACACCAATGGCCACCATTGATGAGTAAATGACGGGACTAGGATTAGGTATAAGAAATCTAGAAAAAAAACCCATACTTTTGTGTTTCCTTTCTGAAAATATTTTTCTCGAGATAGACTAAGCAATTATTCATGATTGTGTACTGATTTTTCTTTACTATTACTTGACTTATGATCATGTTCCATATGTTCGCCTTTTGAATTCGCGTTAGAGTCACTTGAGCCATGATGATGTCCAGCATTTTCACCTTCTGGAGCTGGTGAGAAGTCTAAATGAGTTCCAGTAAACGTTAACTGTCCTTCATGACCCGGTTTTAATAATTCATTGAATCTTACTTCAGTAATGGGTTTCGCAGTTTCTTTAACTTCCTTTACCCATTCATCAAACTTATCTTGAGACATCGCTTCGACGTGGAACATGTTTTCAGCGAATCCTTTCCCACTAAAGTTTGCATTTCGTCCCATCATTTCCCCTGATTCGTCCGCTGCTAAGTGTAATGTGGTCACCATGTTAGACATGGCATATTTTTGACCGCCAAGTTGTGGAATCCAGAAACTCGTGATAGGCCCGAATGAATAAAGTTTAAATTCAAGTGGTCGATTTGTTGGAATATACAAGTAGTTAACTGTCTCGATATCGTTTTCTGGATAACTAAAATGCCACTTCCAGTCTGATGACGAAGCGTAAATAACTAATGGATCTTGACCCTTGTACCCTTCCGGAGTGGCTTCCACTTTATTGTTGGAAATTACAGAAACAACGGAGAAGAAAATGACGATTAAAATTGGGACCCCAACAATAATCGTTTCAACAACATGATTCCCTTCAATGTAGGGTGGTTCATAATCTTTAGGTAGTTTAGAGTCACGGTATTTCGTTAACACAAAGACTAAAATAGCACAAACAACTATAACAATAACCGCCATGATCGCAATTGATAGCCAAATCACATTGGCCTGCGTTTGGGCTTGAGGTCCTTTAGGATCTAAGACCGCTAATGATTCACAGCCAGAAAGCACATTGACGATGGTAGAAAGAATAGCTAATGTAACCCATTTTATTTTCATATATGTACCCTTTCTTTTAAGATTCATTTTCTAAGTTATCCACAAAAAATGAAGTTATCCCAAAAAATGCTTATTAAGAATGGTAATTTCTCACAATCATACTTATAGGCGGGATATATATGAATTCATTTGGGGAATGTTCAGAGAAACAGGTAATCTAAATACCTACTTGCTTTGAAAAGAAATTTGAATATGTGAGGAGGAGATACTGCATGGATTTTTTTATTCCTAGTGGTCAAAGTAAGGGAGTGAAGATGAAGATTTAAAATGGTTGAGAATTGTCCTTGATAGGGGTTGGCTGCACTATTGGTACTGGATTTTTTCTTGGACCGGCCATTGATATAAAATAACAGGCCCTTCAATTTTCCTTTCCTTTACAACAGCCGCAGGGATTTTAATTTTGTACGATTGGTCTTTCATTATTATTTCTGCTCTTCGTATTTTGAAAATAAAATTTAGTTGTTTTAACAGTGCTTTTTCATCTACCCTAATACCCTTTGAAGAAATTTAAAAAGACCTCTCCAAAAGAGGCTTCCAAAATAATATATCTCAATATCCCGCTTGCTTCCTTCAGAATTCCGCGTGACTACGGAAAGCAACCGCTAATAATGCCTTCACTGTTCGAGATGTGCACCGACCGCACCGCCGGGCGCACAGAAAAACCTCACCAAAAAAAGTAGATGATGAGGTAACTTCTAATTATTTTTTATTTCCCAAAATCAAAATAATTCCGTTTTAACAACCGCTTCATCTTCAATAACTCGTCATACGTCGTCTGTTTCCCTAACTCTTTCGTATCAATTAAAAACAGCTGGTCTTCAATCTCTTTAGTTGTTTCATCACTCTGAAATAGCGCATGGCAATTATCACAATAGAACGATGGCGTTTCATCAATTTCAACCGCTCTCGATCCATCTGGCAACTCCCAAAACACTGTATCAGTTACCGATTGTAATGTTCCGACCTCACACCATGGACACGTCTCCATGCTATTCATCCCCCTTAGGAGTGCTCTTTTTTTGCTGTGCCTGGAATTTCTTTTCTTTTAACAAATCTCGCTTTTCACGTTTGTTCTTCAATGAAGCATGCTCTGGGTTGGTCACGTAATTTTCCCGACGGTTCATTCGCTTCAGCCCTTCAGGCACTAAATTGAATTGCTTGTCGTTCATTAAACCAGATACACCTATATCTGACTGTTTTTCTTCCATATCAGGATATACCCCTTTGAAATAATCATCTGCAAGTCCTGGTGTATATTGCTCAGGTTCAGGATATGTGGTTATCACACCTTCAAAATTGCGCAGCACCGTTTTTGTTGGAGATTGTGAAAGGATATAATTCGGCTGCAGGGTGATTTTCCCTCCCCCTCCTGGAGCATCGACGACGAAGGTAGGCACTGCATACCCGGATGTATGGCCCCGGAGCCCTTCGATGATTTCAATTCCTTTTGAAATGGGTGCCCTGAAATGACCGATTCCTTCGGAGAGGTCGCACTGATAGATATAGTAAGGGCGGACACGGATCTTAACAAGATCATGCATCAGCTTTTTCATGATTGCGACACTGTCATTTATCCCCGCTAAAATAACTGCCTGGTTGCCTACAGGTACACCCGCATCGGCAAGCATCTCACATGCTTTCTTTGACTCTTCGGTAATTTCTATCGAGGTATTGAAATGAGTATTCAGCCAAACCGGGTGATATTTTTTTAAAATGGCACATAAATTTTCAGTGATTCTTTGAGGAAAAACAACCGGTGCCCGTGTACCTATCCTGATTATTTCAACATGAGGAATTTCCCTTAAGTTTTTGAGGATATATTCAAGGATCGTGTCATTGATCAATAATCCGTCCCCGCCGGAAATAAGGACATCCCGAACTGCCGGTGTGTCACGTATATAACCGATTGCTGCGTCCAATTGTTTTTTTGGCACACCCATGCCAATTTGGCCTGAAAAACGTCTTCGCGTACAATAACGGCAGTACATGGAACATTGATTCGTCACCAAAAAAAGAACGCGATCCGGATATCTATGGGTCAATCCCGGTACAGGGGAGTCCTCATCCTCATGCAGGGGGTCTTCCATGTCATATTTGGTTTTATGCATTTCTTCCGAGATTGGGACCGATTGCATTCTGATTGGACACCTTGGGTCATCTTTATTCATTAACGAAGCATAGTATGGGGTGATATTCAATGGAATGGTTTTCGTGGAAATCCTCACGCCTTCCTCTTCATCCGGAGTCAGGTTTATCACTTTTTTCAAATCATCAACTGTTCGAATCGTATTTGTAAGCTGCCACAGCCAGTTGTTCCATTGTTCTTCGGTTACATCTTTCCATAGCTCTATATCTTTCCAATTGCGGTCTGGCTTATATAAGTCAAATAACATGGTTATACCTCCTGAGTTATGATAGTAGTATTAAATGCAAGAAGGATGCCAAAATGACCCAAAAATTCGAATGCCCATAAAAAAAACCGGACTGCAGGCTGCATCCGGATTTTTCCATCAAATATGTTTTTTTATTTTATATTGCAAGGTCTGTCTTGGAATTTGCAATAGCTTCGATGCTTGGAAAACGTTACCGTTCGTTTGAAGAAGGGCCTCGGTAATCAATTTTGTTTCCATCTCAATCATGGCCTCACGAAGCGGAAGTATTTTTTCGAATGGGTTGCGCTTCTTTAAAAACTGGGGCAAATCTTCAAGATTCAATACATCATTCTCCGTATGGTTCATCATGAATTCTATCGTATGTTTAAGTTCCCTTACATTTCCAGGCCAATCATATTTCCGAAAAAAATCCTTTGTCTTCTCATCCATGCCTTTTATGGACAGTCCTAATTTACTGTTAAATATTGATATGAAATGTTCAGAAAGAAGCTCTATATCATCAATCCGCTCCCTTAGCGGAGGCAGCTCGTAGCTCAATACGTTCAATCGGTAAAATAAATCCGGCCTTAGCCTATTTTCCGATACGGCCTTTTTCGGATCAATATTCATCGCTGCCATGATCCTGACATTCACCTGTACACTTTTTGTACCACCTATCCTCCTGATGAACCCATCTTCAAGCACGCGCAGAAGCTTTGCCTGCAAGTCAATCGGCATCGATTGCAATTCATCCAAAAACAAGGTTCCTCCGTTGGCCAATTCAAACAATCCCTGTCGCTCCACAGCACCAGTGTAGCTTCCTTTTGCCGTACCGAATAGAAGCGATTCCAATAAACTTTCTGGTAAGGCCGCACAATTTTGAGCGATGAAAGGTTCATTACTGCGGCTCGATTCCTGGTGGATGCTTTGAACAAAAAGCTCTTTTCCTACACCGCTTTCCCCATAAACCAATACTGATGAGGTGGAGCGGGCAGCCTTTTTACCTTGGGATATCAAACCTTTAAACCCCTTATCACTTGTCAGGATTTCAGTGAAAGAATACAATCCGCCGTTCCCAGTCGTTTTCCTTTGAGGACTTTTGATTGTCTTGAGCGAGCTTTCCAGATCAGCTAACCTTTCCGATAATTGCTTCAAGCTTGAATAATCCTTTGCAATCTCGATTGCACCTATCATAAACCCATCTACATATATGGGTAGAGTAGTATTTAGCGTCTCAATGATACGCCCATGAGCATTTACATACGATTGACTATAGTTATAGATTGGTTTTTCAGATTTAATGACCCGGAGTAACGTCGATGATTTGTGATTCAAAGAAGGGAACGCTTCAAGCAACGGTTTCCCGAGCACTTCACTTCTTTTCATCCCATCATGATTGGCGGCCACTTCGTTATAAAAGATGGTCTGTCCTTTTGGATCTATCACATGAATGCCTTCATCAATGGTTTCTAATATCGCTTCCAACACTTCACTTGTATTAAAAAATTCACTAGGCAAGCTACCCCTCCTCAATACCTTCTTGCTAGATGTATATGAGGAAATGCCAAAAACTTGTCATGAACCGCCTAAAAATGAGCATTCAACTAAAGTTTTTCACCCAAAGATTCATATCTTCCAGCTTATCAAAGATATAACAATTATTGGCCAAACGTCCGCGGTACGAGTATCCATGCTGATGCAATGCAGCATTCATGCCGAACGAGAGCGACCGGGCAATCGAATAGATACAATAAATGCCGTGTGAAATAAGATAGTCCTCAAGCGCGGAAATCAAGTGTTTCATCAAGCCGTACTGCCGATGTTCCGGCAATGTCGCACAATCAGTGATTTCTGCATTATGGTAAAAGGAATTAATTTCTGCGGAAGCAGCACTTACGATCCTCTCTTCATGGACATAAATATAAAAAACCGTTCCCATTTCCATGCACTTTTTCACATATACCGGATCATTCATCGGTGTGGGATACACCTCGAAAACCTTCCCATACAGTTGGGCCAGCTGAAGTGCATCTGCCACTTCAGCTTTACGGCCTTGATAGGCTGACGGCGGTTCATCCAGTCCGGATTTAATCGGCAGCATCTGAACATCGGTAAGGATTTGATCTTCCCTTTCCCATTCAGCACTATTGCGCCTTTCATTCCGGTTATATTTAACAAGGAAGAAACAATCGCTTCCCAAAAAGAATTTATCGATGCTTCCTTCATATAGGAAGCCCTGAGCAAGCAATGCCATAACGTTTTCCTTGCGGGACTTGAAGATGATTTTTTCTGCTGATATGCTTTTAGCCACCTTCAAGGTTTCCTCCACGCATTCTTGAAAATGCCCTAGATAGTCATCAACCCTGATTCGCTTATTAAAATGGTCGATCGTAATATGTATGGTGCACATTGGCTTTCGAATTCTTTTTTCGATGATTCCAGCCTCCATTTGTCCCGCTCCTTTCACATCTTCGAAAATTGTTGCGAAAGGCCTGACCCTTCCCGGATCAGACCTTGGAACAATGATTATTCCTGGTCCACCCCACACCATTCAATAATGGTCAATGCGATGATTTCTGCAACTTCCAACATTTTATCCACCTCTATATATTCGTTCGAATCATGGGCCATCTTCGTTTCCCCCGGTCCAAACACAACGACAGGGGTAGAACCAACCGATGAAAGATACCCTCCATCCGTCGCCCATGGTGAAGCTTCGACAAGCGGTTCTTCCCCGACCACTTTTTCATAGTATGTGCTAATTGTCTTCATGAGCGGGTGATTGATTTCGAGATTGCCAGGCAGCCATCTGGCCCCAAACCATTCTAATTCAATAGGTCTTTCTTTGAACCATGCATCACTCTCGTTTAAAGCATCTATTCGCTCCTTCAGCGATTCTTGTGCATCTTCCATGGTTTCTGTAGGGGCGATGCCGAATCTTCCTTCCAGGACGGCTGTATCCGGCACGGAGGAAGGCCAATTCCCGCTTTGAATGCTACCAATATTGATTGGAATGGGGATAGGGACATTTTTATAGAGTGAATGACGGAGTGACTCATTCCGTTCTTGTTCAAGCATCTTGATTTCTTTCATTACAACAACCGCTTTATCAATTGCACTGACTCCTTCATACCTAGTGCCTCCATGTGCAGACTTGCCTTTTATTCTCAGTCGAAACCACATCGAACCTTGCTGTAATGGGAATAGTTTCATATTTGTAGGTTCCGGAATGATTGCACCATCAGCTTTATACCCGCGTATGACTGCCGCAAGTGTGCCGGCACCACCGCTTTCCTCTTCAATCACACTCTGAAATATCAAATCCCCCTTCAATTGGATTCCAGATTCGACGATCGCTTCAATGGCCAGCAATAAAGATACATTGCCGCCTTTCATATCCGTCGTTCCCCGCCCGAAAACTTTCCCGTCCATCAACTTGCCGCTATAGGGTTCATCATGCCATGCTGCATGATCTCCTTCAGGAACTACATCAATATGTCCGTTTAAAATAAGGGATTTCCCCTTGCCTGTTCCTCTTTTAATGGCCACAAGGTTCGGATTTCCTTTAAAATCCCTGCGGTCGCAATAAAAATGGGGATGTTTTCTTAATTGTTCATCCCCGATTTCCCATAGGTCTATTTCCAGACCAAGTTGTCTGCACTTTTCGACCACTATTGCTTGTGCACTTCCTTCTTGGCCCCTTTTGCTCGGTTCCTGAACCAGTTTTTGCAAAAGCTGAACCCCATTCATCCGATGTTCATTCAACCATGTTCTTATTTTTTCCTCATACATATCTATTCTCCTCTCATTCTTTTAATTTTTGGATATTTTCAGAGACGGTAAACGAGGCTTCGGTCCGATTCCTGATTTCCTCAATGCTGGACGTATCAAATACATCAGTTAATAGAAGGCCCTCCGAAGTTACGGAAAACACGCCTAATTCGGTGATGATCATATGTACGCATTTTTGGGCTGTTAACGGCAACGTACATGTTTTGACTAATTTAGACATGCCCGCTTTATCGTTATGTTCCATCAAGACAATGACCTTTTTTGCCTTTGCAGCCAGTTCCATTGCACCGCCCATGCCTGGCACCCGCTTTCCCGGAACAATCCAATTTGCGAGATCCCCAGCTTGACTTACTTGAAGGGCTCCTAGAATCGTGATATCCACCCTGCCGCGGCGTATCATTCCAAATGCAACGGTACTGTCGCAGTAAGAAGCCCCGGCTCTAATGGTGATCGGCAATCCCCCAGCATTGCAAAGATGCGCATCTTCCTTCCCCGTTTCAGGAGTACTGCCAATTCCCACAAGGCCATTTTCTGCATGAAACATCACTTTATGATCATCCCAAAGATGATTCGGTACAAGTGATGGAATGCCAATTCCCAAATTTACCAGCATCCCATCGCTTATTTCTGCTGCTGCCCGTTTCGCTATTCTGTTTCTATCCCCTGTTCCCAAACCCATTTCCAATCGACTCCTTTTGATGGAATGATATAATCCACAAAGGCCCCTGGTACAATGATGTTCTCTGGATCCAAAGTGCCCAGCGGAACGATTTGCCTGACTTCGACTATAGTGATCTGTCCGGCCGCAGCAACGATTGGATTCGTATTCCTGGCACTTTTATCGAATAGAAGATTTCCATAAGGATCAGCCATTTCTGCGTAAACAATGGCGATATCTGCAGTTAATGCCGATTCCACCAGGTAATTTTTCTTGCCTAGCTTAACGGTTTGCTTGCCGTCCCGGACGATATCGGCTTCCATTCCAATATCGGTCAATATCCCGCCGAGTCCCATCCCTCCGGCCCGGATGCGTTCGACAAGTGTCCCTTGCGGACAGAACTCCACTTCGAGTTCACCATTGTTCATTAATAGTCCTGCATTGGGATTGGAACCGATATGGGAAACGATGACTTTTTTCGCTCGGCGCTGGGTGACCAGTTTTCCGATTCCGATATTTGGGAAACCTGTATCGTTCCCAATCAAGGTTAAATCCTTAATACCTGATTCCAAAATCACATTGATCAATCCCGGAGGCGTCCCTATGCCACCGAATCCCCCAAATAGGATGGACTGTTTATCTTTAAAGTGATGGCGGACATCTTCCAAACGACAAATCTTCTGGAATGTATTTTCCACCACTATGACTCACTTCCTTGTTGTGATGATCGTTTACCTATCGATTCATTAAATTGCCCAAAGGTTATATCGACCCTCATTAACAATTCAGCACACTCCTCTTCCGATATCGTTAGCGGCGGGGAGATGATGAGGGCTGCCCCGGTTACACCGTCAAGGCCTGCAGCTGCGGGATAAAGAAGGATTCCGTTCCTCATTCCCAATTCAATGATTTCATTGGTCACATCTGCATCCTTCGGAAATGGGGCCTTCGTTGCTTTATCCAGGACAAATTCGATGCCAATCAATAAACCTCTCCCGCGTATATCACCGATAAAGGAATACTTCCCTGCCAACTTTTTCAAGCCCCTAATCAGGTAATTCCCCCTGTCGGCTGATTTTTCGACAAGTTCATTCCTTTCGACATAGTCTAAAACCGCCAAAGATACCGCACACGATAACGGATTTGCACTTAAAGTATGACCTCCTATAATTGACTTCGATCCTTTCATTATGGGTTCCATCACATTTTTGGTCATTACTGCCGCCGCTATTGGGGTATACCCCCCACTCATACCTTTTCCTAATGTCACGATATCAGGTTCCACATCCCAATATTCGGAAGCAAGCATCTTACCGGTACGTCCAAATCCGGTCATTACTTCATCCGCAATGAATAAAATATCATTCTCTTCGCAGATTTTCTTGAGTTTTTGAAAATAACCGTCAGGAGGAACAATGGCCCCTCCGGCTGCGCCGATAACAGGTTCTGCAATGAACGCCGCTATATTTTCACTGCCAATGCGCCGGATTGATGCTTCCAATTCCGAAGCACAGGCCATTCCGCAAGTATGTTGGTCAAGTTGAAGTGGACATCGGTAACAATATGGAGGAGATACAGAAGGATATGATTCAAGCAAAGGAGTAAAGCGTTCCCGGCGAATCGGATGTCCAGACATTGAAAGAGCTCCCATCGTGATGCCATGGTAGCTCATCCATCTCGATATGATTTTCTGTTTCTTTGGCTTCCCTTTTTCCTGCCAATGCTGAATGGCAATTTTCAATGCCGTTTCAGTCGCCTCGGAGCCGCTGTTTACAAAAAAGCTGTATGTCAGTTCCCCTTTGGTCAATTCTGCAATTTTTCCGGCGAGTTTCTCTGCAGCATCGCTGGTAAATTGGGAACGATACACAAACGAAACTTGTTGAGCCTGTTTTACCATCGCCTCAATGATTTCCTGGACTCCATGGCCAATATTGGCTGTAACGGCACCGGAAGAAGCATCGAGATAATCCTTTCCATTTTTATCGTATAAAAACACTCCCTGACCATGACTGATAGTCGGGTAGGCTCCTCCCAGGACCGGTTTGATCAATGAAGACTGCTCCATAAGCCCGCACACTCCTTCTCTTTAAAAACAAATGCCATATAATAAAGTGTATGTCCAGATGAAGGCAATCTTGCTAAGGAAATTGGCCTAAGCATGTATACGGATAATTTCTTGGTTTCATGGGTGATTTTCCAAAAATGGCGACAAAAAAAGTGTATCCGCGAGAGATACACTTTTTTCTTACAATACGCTATTTAGTTTTTCTTCACGAATGGATTCCAAAAAACTTTCATCCTTTAAAACAGCCAACACATTTTTATAAAAAGCCGTTTTATCGATATTTGAAGTATGTACATATTCATACTCTTTTAAAGACGGATGACGCAAAACATTTTTCATGCAGGAATGACAAACTTTTTTAGTTCCTAACTTATAGTAGTTCAAGTTACTTGCATCCCCGTTAGAAGTGTCTTCGTTACAAACGGAACATGTATGGCTCACACGGCCTTTTTTATTATACTCGGCCAAAGCCCCTTCTAAACGAATGGATGCTGGAATTGTTAATAACACATAATCACCTTTTCTATTTTAAATCTCTTAGTATTATATCAGAAAAATAAAGAATTTGAACTATTAGACTCATATTCCCTAATAATGCTTGTAAAATAGGACAATTTCCAGTACTGACAAGAGGAAAGACTCCTAATATACACCATAATGAAAACCATATACATACATACCCCTAACAGATGAAAACACCGTCCATTTTTTGAACGGCGTCTTCAAACCGTTCATGGCTGGATCTGGATCGTCGCTTTTCCGTTCTTCACCTTCATTACTGCTTTTGAACCAACCGGCAAAGTTACAAAAGGATGAACATGACCAAAGTTGGCATTAGCGATCACGGGTATGCCATTTATCTCCTTTTTGGCGGCGATGATTTCCTGCAAAGCATATTCAGTCATTCCTGAATCCTTTTGGAAACGGCCGATGACGATTCCTTTAATCCCACTTGCACCTGGCTGATGGAGCAAGGATTGTAAATCCCGGTCAAAACTGAATGGATGGCTTTCTTCGTCATCTTCTATGAAAAGGATACTGTCCTTTAAAGATGGCATGTACTCTGTACCTTGTAATAGATTGAGTGTACAAAGATTTCCCCCAATGATTGTCCCGGCAGCTTCACCTTCCTGAATGACCATGTATCCAGCATTCGGGTGGAAAGTTCGGTCATCCTGTTCCAAATGCCAAGAATCATCACTCCACGTTTCACTTGGTTCAAGATAAAAACCTTCACTTTCAATTACAGCCTTTTTAAAATATTCCATCGTATATTCCAGACCAGCCTTCATCCCGAACGTCGAGAAATGGGGACCTGAATATGTAGTTAAGCCTGTTTTATTATAAATGGCCAATAAAATGGCGGTTATATCACTATACCCCATCAACACTTTTGGATTTTCCTTAATCAAATCATAGTCGATATACCGTAACAATTGGTTAGCGTTATACCCCCCGATGCTTGTGAAAATCCCCTTAACATTCGGATCCCTGAACGCATCATGCAAATCCTCGATCCGGTCTTCGATCGAATTCGAGAAAAAGTCATCATGGAACAAAACCGTTTTACCATATGTCACTTTAAAACCAAGCTCAGTCAATCTTTCTTCTGCCAATCTGCGTTGTTCCCCTTTGACAATCGCCAAACTTCTGGAAGGAGCAATTACGCGAATTTCATCCCCTGCTTGTAAACGGGAAGGTTTCATATCTTTATCCCCCTAAATTAATTACATTCTGTCGTTATTTTAGCAGAAATGGTTTACAAAGAAAACTAAGTCCCTTATCGTATGTCATTCACCGAGCTAGTTTCTTTGAATTCTTACGTCATTCCCGATGCACAGAAATCAGGATTTAAAACAGGAATGGCTGTGTATCGCCTGTCCCATGATCACCTGGATTTATCCATGACGATTCAGTCAGCAACCATGGAATTGGAAAAGTCCACCGTCAAACCACCAATTTCCATACATAAAGAAAAGACCAGCTTTATCAACTGGTCTTTGGGTTATTGAATTAGCAGCAGAATGAAGCACCGATGATAATCAATAGAATGAACAAGACAACGATTAAAGCGAAGCCTGATCCAAATCCGCAGCTACCGCCGCCGTATCCACCACCGCCGTATCCACCGCCACCATATCCGTACCCTGGTCCTGCACCATTTCCACCATATCCGTACATTAAGTTTCACTCCTTTTAGAATTCTGTTTTCTCTTTACACCTTACCATATGTCGATACGCCCGCCTTGGTCTGTGCATTTGCCTATTTTTTTGGATTTAAGAAAAAACTTCAATCAACACCATCTTAAGCGTTATTCATTCAATGGCTGAAATCCTACGAGTAACCATGAAAATTGTCACAAATTTATTGTGTTACTTTAAAATTGGGATATAATAAGGAAAAAACAATTCTTAGCCTCTTTAAGCTATCTCATACCTACATGGATACATAAAAGGCAATACGGGGGAACATAATTGAAAACGAAAGCAAAACCCTTCATCCCTTTCGCTGCAATCGCCACGATCCTTCTTATCAGCTATATCCTTCAAAAAGTTCCTAAAACATATGGATCAGATGATTCGATAAATGTTTATCAAAAATTCCAATCAGGCCAGCCCATTCAGTATCTCGTCATTGGTGACAGTATCGGAAGAGGATCGGGAGCTGAAAATCCTAATCGAACATGGTTCAAACAGCTAGAAAATAAGATGAATGATGCCAATGATATTCCGTTACACGGTGACTACGTGGTCCAAAGCGGATCAACAGCTTTTGAGGGCCTATTCAAGCTTTCCCAAAGAAGGAAGCATGATCATAAAGATCTGATTTTCATCGTTTTTGGTGAAAATGACCGCAAATATATGAATGTCGATGATTTTACCATGACATATGAAGCGTTAATGAGAAAGGCAAAACGGCTCCACCCTAATGCTGAGTTATTCACAATAACAGAGAGTTCCTTGAAATATGAGGAATTTGCGTCAGCCATTGGACTTTTATCCAAACATTATGGTGCTACAAATGTGGATATGCGGCCGATATTCAAAAATTCAGGATATACGGAAAAACAGCTGACCAAAGATTTGGTACATCCAAATGGGCTGGGGTATAAATTATATGCCGATGCCATTTATGAACGGTTCCTGGATAACATCAAACAAGAGAAGGCTGTAGCGGTTCTTCCAACTAAGCTGCATGCCCGTTCCGGTTTTGAATTATCGGAAATTGACCACTATGAAAAAATGAGCGGTTTCCGGCCAATGGGCGGCTATTTCACTAGTAGTGAAAAGGGCAGTGTGATTCAATATACCTTCAAAGGGAGTATGCTTGGTGTGAAACTGCTTAGAAGTCCTGATGGCGGGGAAGTGAATGTATGGATTGACGGAAATGAAATCACGACTTTGAATACATGGTGGCCATTTGCCCGTGAAAGATATTTATTTGTCACTAATGGACTTCGCCCCGGTTCACATACTGTCCGTTTTGAGGTGACTGGCAGGACTAAAGCAATGGACCTGACCGACATTCCATATGTCCGGATCGCGTCAATCATCACAGATTGAATATTACTCAATAAATAACCCCCTATCATAATCTGATAGGGGGTTTTCCAATCACTCAAAAAGCTTTTTATATTCCCCGTATCCCTCTTTTTCAAGATCTTGGAGCGGGATGAACCTTAAAGATGCAGAATTGATGCAATAGCGTAATCCTGACGGTCCCGGCCCGTCATTGAAAACATGTCCCAGATGAGAATCGGCAGTTTTTGAGCGGACCTCGATCCTTCTCATACCATAACTCGTATCTAGGTTTTCCACAACTTCCTCTTCTTTAAGCGGTTTAGTGAAGCTTGGCCAACCGCAGCCTGAATCGAACTTTTCCTTTGAAGTGAAAAGAGGATTACCTGAAACGATATCCACATATAATCCTTCCTCCTTCAAATTCCAATATTCATTGTTAAAGGCTGGTTCCGTTCCATTATTTTGCGTGACTTCATATTGAATCGGAGTGAGCTTCTTTTTTAATTCCTCATTACTTTTCATTTTTTTCCCCCCAGTGATGTTGTATAAATGCTTTACGTCCTGAGCCAGTCGAATATCTTTCATAATGTTCAGGTTGCTTTTTATAGTAATGCTGGTGGTATGTCTCGGCTGGATAAAACGTTTTGGCCGGTATAATCGGGGTTACGATCGGTCCGGAAAACTTCCCGCTCGCCTGCAGCTTAGCTTTGGATGCTTCTGCAATTTCACGTTGGTTTTCGTCATGATAAAAAATGGCCGTTTGATAAGAACTTCCCCGGTCATAAAATTGCCCGCCAGGATCTGTCGGATCAATTTGCTGCCAAAATAACTCAATTATCTTCTCATATGGATATACGTTTGGATCAAAGGTGATCTGAACAGCTTCATAATGTCCCGTGGTTTCAGAACAAACCTCTTTGTACGTGGGATTTTCCGTAGTCCCGCCTGTATAGCCCGAGATAACGGATTCGATGCCGGGCTGTTCATCGAACGGTTTCACCATGCACCAGAAACATCCACCTGCGAATGTTGCTTTCTCTAATTGCTTTGTCAATGAAAATCCTCCTTTTTTACAAACCATCCATTGAATGCATTTTAACGTTTTTATATACCCCTGTAAAATAATATGCCGAGAGCCTTTTCACGAAAATGTTACCTTTCTTTTTAAAAAAGAGACACACGCCCAAGCATGATTACATATGTTAACAACATGATGGAAAAATGAGAGGTGTTGGAAATGAGCGATAAACAATCATATCCACAAAAGTCGGAAACATATGATTTACTATCGTCTTATAAAAACAGCGATCCGCAATTGCATGATTATTATTACCATAAACATTTGAAAAGTCTCGAAAATTCAACATACAGAAATGAACAAATAACTGTCCTACTGCCTGCACAAGTCCGCTTCTTACATGCTGCCCCAACAGCTCACCCATTTGATGTTCATGTAAATGAAATGCGTATCCTCAAAAATTTCTCGTATAAAGATTGCAATGGTTATTCACCACTGCCCCCTGGCAAGTACCAATTGGATATATACCGCAGTGGGCAAAACACCTCACCTCTATTAAGCTGTAAAGTGGCTCTCGAAATCGGAGCTTCCTATACCATTGCTCTAGCACCTACCGTGGCTGACGAATCGTTGAAAATTTTACCTTTCGAGGATAACCCATCTGTTCCTCCAAATGAAGCAAAGGTCCGATTCATCCAGCTTTCACATGAATTACCCTCGGTGGACATTGCGGTCAAAGGCGGAGATGTCGTCTTTGATCAACTCCATTTCAGGAAAGCAAGCGAATATCTCACTATTCATCCCATGATAGTTGACTTCGAAGTGAGGAAAGCTGGAACAAAAGAAATCGCACTCCCTTTGCCAAACAAAGCATTTCAAGAAAATACTTCCTCTACCATTTATATAATCGGATCGAATCGGGAATCATCCTCACTAGAAACCCTAACGCTCTCCCCATAAATGAATAAAAAACCAGGATGCATCGATCCTGGTTTTTTATCCATTTATTCATGATCACTGTAATGATGATGGGATGGTCAATAAAAATGAAATATCATCATTTTTCAGATCGAATTCTTTCGCCTTCACCCTTATATCGCTTTTCAGTTCCATATCCTGTAATGACACATAAATACTTTTATCATTGGGGCTTATGCTAACCCATTCAGGCATATTATATCGCTCATTAATCAAATTCATTACATATGAAACAGGAAGGTTCATTTTACCGACTGCAATTGATTTTTGCTTAAGAATCAAATCCCCATTCTTTTGGGCAATTGGTTCAAAAGTCAATTTCATTTCCACTTCACGGTTGAAAAATGGCATTGTTCCGTATAGCTCCACCTCATCTGTTAAATACACTTCATAGTGAATGGATCCCGTTAACCCCTCTTTATCCAGATACTGGTTGATTAACCTTGTCAAATCTTCCCGATTCGTGTGAATTTGAAATTGGATATCTTCTTCGCGGCTTACTTTGGGTATCAGCTCTTTATCTTTAGTCGGCAGATTAACTAAAATCGTTACAAACAGGATGACCAGGATGTTTAAGGCTAATAGGGAAATAAACAAAGTCTTCCATTTGACATTTGTCATTCTTGGTCATCATCTCCTTTGGCACTCGCTTCCAATGTATCCTTTCCGATAGTGGTAATATCCATATCATTATAGATTCTTGTCGCGATTAATTCATATCCGCGGTCATTTGGGTGAAAATAATCCTCGGCATAAAGCAAATCTTCTTTGGGATTCTCGAAAATGTCTGCTATTTCAATAAAATATGCTGAATCATATTCTTCAATGATCTCTTTTCCACTTTCATTCCAATCATTCATGATCATATCAAGTTCATAAAAATCTCCGAACCATTTGGAAAATGGATTGTAGACGCCTACAAGGTATATTTGCGCAGAATCATTTTCGGAGCGAACCTTATCAAGTATCTGCCTTAATCTTTTTTCATACCCTATTTTTGCCGAATCAAACTGATTCAGTTCCAGATTGGAGAAATTCTGTTTAAAGACCTTCATGATATCATTTCCACCGATTGTGACGACAATCGAGTCAGCTTGCTTTATGTCCTCTTTAATCCTAGTCTTATCCAGTCTTTTCAATAGTTGGTCGGTCCTATTTCCACGTATGCCATGATTAATCATCTCAACGGAAGTAATCGATGGTTCTTTTTCCAGCTTATTTTGTAAATAAGGCAGATACCCGCCATTATCTTTACTATCACCGACACCTTGAGTCAAGGAGTCGCCAATTGACACGATTTTCACAGGGTCCGGAAAAAAGCTGGCAGGAATAGTTTCCTTTTTACTCAGCTCAACTATGCTTTTCTGCTGAACAGATGGCTGATTTGAGGCTGTTTCATTTTGACTGCAGCCTGAAATCCAAACTAGGCATATGAAAAGACAGGTGATTTTGTACCTCATGACCCTCACCTTCCTACCCATATATTATATCATGCAGAAAACGAAAAATTGCAAACAATATACCTTCATTGTACTTCCAAAATTGAGCATTCCTTACTATACAATATGAAAAACGCTGTGAATTAAAGCTAGTCCTATAAAAATTAGCATGTTACTTAGCATGTAAAATCATTCTTCACTACCGCCTGTTTCTTCAAAAACTTATTGCTCATTTTCACCATCGATAAAGCCCGGTAATTAAGATGGATGAAAACAGAAAGAACAGGTCATTTAACCTGTTCAATAATTCTGTAAAATTTTAATATGCTTAATGATTTCATCAAACGGAATATCCTGCAGACCTGTATAATCCATGATGATCTTTCCTTCTTGATCCATCAGAAAAAAACTGGTCCCATGAATCACCTGATCTTCCGCTTCTGGTTTTTTGACGATCGCTTTAAAGTTATCCAATGCAAACTGCTCGATTTCTTCCTGTCCATAACCGGTCAGAAAGTGCCAGTTGCCGTAATCCACATTAAATTGGTCACCAAATTTTTTTAAAACATCAGGTTTATCAATTTCCGGATCCACGGAAAATGAAACGAACTCTACATCCTTAATCCCTTCATCCTTCAATTGCTGCTGCAGCTTCGTCATATTCGAAGTCATGGGGAGACAGACCGTCTCACAGCTCGTGAATATAAAATCCGCTACCCAAACCTTTCCTTTAAGATCGCTTTTTGAGAAAGGCTTCCCCTCCTGATCGATATAACTGAAGTCTTCAAGGTCCCAATTTTTGGCATCGGGTACACCATTGGAACCGCATGCTGTCAACAGCAATAAAATTGACGCTCCCATAGCTGCCATAAGCAATTGCAGCTTTCTCATCCCTACCCCGTCCTTTATGTATAAAATATTCTGTTACTTCATTTATTCTAACAGACCATCCGGAATGAGGACAGCAACTATTTCTACGAATTAAAGACAATTGAAACCGCCGCCAAACGCAGTTTCATATGGTATATCCTTATCAGTCCCAATAATACATGATCGCCATGGCGCCTTCACCTGTATGGGTACTGACAACGGCAGTCGTTGCTTCTATCTTTATGTCTTGATATCCTGTTAAGTCTGCAATGGCCTGGCGGACCTTATCCGCTATTTCAAGGCCATTTGCATGTACAAAACCGATGCCTCTAATCTTTTTGCCTTGAGTCTCTTCTTTGAATTTCTTTATGATGAACTTGACGACCTGTGACTGGCTCCTGGCTTTGGATACAGGGTTCAGTACACCATCATCAAGAAGTGCAATCGGCTTTATGTGCAGCAATGAACCGATAAAAGCAGAAACTTTGCCAATCCTTCCACCCTTAACGAGGTTATCAAGTGTTTCTATGACAATGATTAAACTTGACTGCTTTTTAATATGTTCCAATCGTTCAATTATCTCGGCTACGGATTTCCCTTCCTTCGCCATCTTCGCTGCCTCGATCACCTGAAATGACATCGCTTTTGAAATGAATTTCGAGTCAAGAACGGTAACCTTCGTTTCAGACATGCTAGCTGCGCTTTCCGCTGAACGAACAGTACCGCTCATGCCACCTGTCATATGTATGGAAATAATCTCGCTGCCGTCTTTTCCGAGTTCATCATATACCTCCACAAAGGTACCTACGGCCGGTTGTGAGCTTTTTGGCAGTTCTTTTGACTGGTTCATCCTTTTCAGGAATTCTTCTTGTTCGATTTCGACCTTATCCAAAAAAGTCTCCCCATCTATAAAGATCGATAAAGGGACCATTGTAATATCATAAAATTCCAGTTCCTCTGGTGTCATATCTACTGTCGAGTCTGTTACTATCTTTACTTTATTCATCATTACACATCCCTAAATTAACATATCTATTGTATTATACCTATTCAAGGTAAGCATTCAAACCAAAGGTTTCATTTTTCGGCTGAAGTGATAATTATCTTTTGAAATGATTACACAAAAAAAGACCGTTCCATGAGCTAACCTGAACACATGCCGATACATTCGATATTGCATGGCATTCGTGTCATCTCTTTTAACGGAGATGTTAGCTATGGAACAATCCGCATTAAGCATTATTGAGTAAACTTCCAAAAAAAAGCTTGTTGTAAACGGGCCATTTGAGTACGGATGCTAAATAATGCTTAAATGAGTAATTTTCTTTATGATCTTTATTGGCAAAAACCTTCTTAACAAATACTTCCAAACGCACGGTCAACATAAAAAAATTCGGATCACTAGGCAGTAAGACAGGTATTTCTGAAATGGTGACCTTATGTCCAAAACAATCTTTGAATTCCAAGCATTTGAACATCAAAATATCAATCCTCATTTTTAACCGATTGCTTACATTATACACAATAAATCCAAAAGTATAAATATTCAAATGTGTAAAAAAACAGAGAAATCAGATGGATAATCATAAAAAAAAGACCCATAAGGGCAAAATGCCATTATGGGCTTCTTCTTATAAACCTTCCTCGTAGGTGTCTTCCCGCAAGCTTTCACGTCTCACCCTTCGTTTATAGACGACTTTAGATAATGAAATACTGATTTCGTATAATAACAGCAATGGAACCATCACCATAAAGTCTGACATAAAGTCAGGCGGCGTAATCGATATCGCTATGACAACCAGTACAAAGTATGCATACTTCCTTAATTTTTGAAGCACATAAGGATTTATTATGCCAAGGGAGGTCAAAAACATGGTAACGACAGGAAGCTCGAATAAAACAGCAAAAGGTATCGTCATATTAAATACGAATGAAAAGTACTTATCAGCTGTAAAACTGGTTATGAACATCCCATCACCCAATTCAATCAAAAATTGAAGAATGGTCGGGAAGATGACAAAATAACCGAAAGCAAGCCCTCCGATAAAAAGCAGGAAAAGTGCTGGAATATAGGCAAGGGTCGCCCTCACTTCATTTGGCATCAAAGCGGGTTTAACGAATAACCAGATTTGCAGGGCAATTACCGGTATCGTTGCCGCAATGGCTACGACACCTGCAAGCATGAAGTAAATCCAGATAATATCACTCGGTCCCAATACCATCAGGTCAAAATCGAGATCTTTCACGAACCAATTATAAATCTCCTCAACATAAATAAAGCTGGCGATAAAAAAGATGACAAAAGCAACAGCTGTAATGATGAGCCGTTTTCTCAATTCATCGAGATGATCGATGATATTTAATTCCTTATCTTCCAAAGTTGATCACGCCTTCATCTGAAAATCCGTATCTTTGTTACAGCGTAAAGGCGCAAGACGATTCCATCTTACGCCCAGCATTCAATCATTCATGATTTTTTTGTTGTAGCTTCTTATCTTCTTCATAATCACCTTTTGTTAAATCACTTGTGGATTTTTTAAACTCACGAAGCGTTTGTCCAAAAGCACGGCCAATTTCTGGAAGTTTCTTCGGACCAAAGATAATTAATGCCAAAATTAAGATTAGAATTAGACCAGGTACTCCAATGTTCGACATGGATACATCCCCTTTGGTGTTGTAATTAGACCTACTCCGATTATAATACCATTTCCAACCAATTGAAAGGGAACTGGCAATTCGTCATAGAATGGTAACAATTATCGACAGTATGCCCATATACGACTGGGCCGGCAGATAAAATGTAAAAACATAGGTATTATTCTATCCTAATTTAACATTTTATCCATGTTTAAATCAACAAGTGAAATAAATTACTGTCTTTATTGACCTCTACGAAAGAGAATCCTTTCTTGTTCATCCTTTGGATGAGCCCTTCATAATCATTTTTATCTTTTAGCTCTATACCAACCAGGGCCGGTCCGCTTTCTTTATTATTTTTCTTCGTATATTCAAAACGGCTTATATCATCATTCGGTCCTAACACTTCATCAAGGAATTCCCTTAAAGCGCCAGCACGTTGTGGAAAATTCACGATAAAATAATAAAGCAGCCCTTCATATAATAAGGATTTCTCTTTAATTTCCTGCATGCGCCCAATGTCGTTATTCCCTCCGCTGACCATGCAAACAACCGTTTTTCCTTTGATTTGTTCTTTATATGAATCCAACGCGGCTACAGATATAGCACCTGCCGGTTCAGCGACAATCGCATGCTGATTATACAAATCGAGAATCGTCGTACAGATTTGGCCTGAAGGTACGACAACGATATCTTCCAAGTTTTCCTTACAAAGCTGATATGTTAACTGTCCCACACACTTGACAGCTGCTCCATCAACGAATGTATCTATTTTTTCGAGTTCAGATACTTTTCCTTCCTTGAAGGAGTATTCCATCGAAGCAGCACCTTGCGGCTCAACTCCAATGCATTTCGTATTTGGGGAAACCGATTTGAAATAACTCGATACTCCGGCCATTAACCCGCCGCCGCCCATAGCGGCAAATACATAGTCGATTCCATCTTCACAATCGTTCAGGATTTCTACAGCCGTTGTACCTTGCCCGGCGATTACCTTTTCATCGTCAAATGGATGGATAAAGGAACGCTCTTCTTTTTCACAGCATTCCATCGCCATGGCAAATGCATCATCGAATGTATCCCCTATTAGGATGATCTCCACATTATCCCTGCCGAATAGCTGAACTTGATCGACTTTTTGCCTTGGAGTTGTAGCAGGCATATAAATTTTCCCGTGAATGCCCAATTGGCTGCAGGAAAAAGCAACACCCTGTGCATGGTTTCCTGCACTGGCACAAACGACTCCGTTCTTCGTCTCTTCCTCGGTCAGGCTTTTCATTTTATAGTAAGCCCCTCTTAATTTAAAGGAACGTACGTGTTGTAAGTCCTCGCGTTTTAAATAAACATTACAATCATATTTTTCAGAGAGCCTCTGATTTTTTTGTAAAGGTGTATGTAAAACGATTTCTTTCAGTTCTCTATAGGCAATTAGAATGTCTTCCAATTGAATCCCCCTATTCTTAGATGCAGTCTGATTCATAACAATCCCTCATTTCCTTTCTGATGAATTCAATCATTATAGCACTTTACTGTTATTAATGTAATTGATTTTTCTAAAAATTCTTTCTTTTGGTTGTCCCATACCAAAAAAATCCGATTATGGTCATTTCCCCATAATCGGATTAGCACTTTATTTTTTTTGTAGAATAATAAAATCATGTGCAAATCGATTTTTTTCATCGATGTTGCCTGGGTTTGAGGAAATTTCATCCCATTCATTTTCATCAATCTCGGGAAAGAAAGTATCCCCTTCGAAAGTTTCATGAATATCCGTAATATACAGGCGGTCGGTAAAAGGAAGGATTTCCTTGAAGATTTCGGCTCCGCCAATTACGAAGACTTCCTCTTCATGGTTATCTGCGAACATTTTGATTTGTGCAATATCATGTAATACTACGCAGCCTTCCGCTTTAAATTCCTGATTGCGGGTGACGATGACATTTTCGCGGCCAGGCAGGACCCTGCCGATCGATTCAAATGTCTTTCGCCCCATGACGATTGGATGGCCCATCGTCACTTTTTTAAAATACTGCAGATCTGCTGGTAAATGCCATGGCAGTTTATTGTTTTTACCTATCACACGATTTTGATCCATAGCCACTATCAACGATATCATATGCTAACCTCACCTTTTATATGGGGATGGGCTTCGTAATTTTCCAAAACGAAGTCCTCGAAGCTAAAATCAAAGATATTTTTCACATCTGGATTGATTTTCATGATTGGCAATGGTTTCGGGTCACGAGTCAACTGCAGTTCCACTTGTTCAAGGTGGTTAGAGTAGATGTGGACATCCCCGAAAGTATGTACAAATTCGCCAACTTCCAAATCACACACCTGGGCGATCATCATCGTTAAAAGCGCATACGAAGCTATATTAAAAGGAACACCTAAGAAGACGTCCGCTGAACGTTGGTATAGCTGACATGAAAGCTTGCCATCAGCAACATAGAATTGAAAGAAAGCATGGCAAGGCGGCAAGGCCATTTCATCCAGTTCCCCAACATTCCAAGCACTGACTATCAATCTTCTTGAATTTGGATTCGTCTTGATTTGTTCGATCAATTCACTGATTTGGTCGATTTGCCTTCCATCGGCCGTTCCCCAGGAACGCCATTGATGACCATAAATCGGACCTAATTCCCCCTTTTCATCCGCCCATTCATTCCAGATGCGCACACTGTTTTCCTGAAGGTACCCAACGTTTGTATCACCCTTCAAAAACCATAATAGTTCATGGATAATCGCTTTTAAACTAACCTTTTTCGTTGTAAGTACAGGGAATCCATCTTTTAAATTGAATCTCATTTGATATCCAAAGGTACTGATCGTTCCTGTCCCCGTACGATCACCTTTTTGCGTTCCATTTTCGAGTACATGCTTACATAAATCTAAATATTGCTTCATGATAAACCACCTTTTCTACTTTCATTCTCCTTATTTTAACGTATTATTGCCCAATGTTTAATCTAATTGTTTAATAAAATTATAAGTCTCGGGTGCTTTTTGTCTAAGCAATTGATTTTGTTCATGGTTCACATAAAACATGGCGAACGTTTCTGCAAAATATTCCTCAGGGTAGTTGGAAAAATACGTAATCCCTGGAAACAGCCCATCCACTTCCTTACCCCAAATCTTCAAATAATCCATGTCATCACGGATTCCATCAAACACTATATTATCAATGGAGTGCCCCAGCTCATGCAGTTCCAAATTAACCGAGCCATGCCCGTTGCCCTTGTCACTCGCCCCGATTTTAACCAATACCGTATGTGATCCGCCCATACCAGGCACATCATCCCAAGTTGTTTCTTTATTCAAATAACCACGCGGAGTTATCCCCTTTAATTTGGCCGCGGATTGATTTTCCGTTATATCGCCATCGAATAGTTTGATCCTCACACCACTTTCCGCTGTTTTCACCAAAAGTGAATGAGGCAATTTATTAATGGTTCCAGCAATTTTCAGTGCTTCCCCTTGATCGTACTCCTCTTCTGGAAATAAAAATATTCTTTGCAATTCTTTATTTCCCTTAAAAAGTTCAGCTTGTCTTAAAAGATTATCTTTGGGTAAATTCCGCCATTTTACCCCATCATCTTTCGCTAATGAATAGGAGAGCATTGAGAGTAAAAAGACAAACAATGCAAGTATGGATAACCACCATTTCTTCCTTTTCATACTCTTCTCCCCTTTCTTCATTCTTCATGTATCGTTAAGAAAATATATGTTATTTAAAATCTCTAAATCTTACACACTATTATATTAGTATAACATATTGCCTAAATGTAAAAGTTCTATGTTTTTTTGGTAATTTTGGTTGCACATTCATCCTGAGAAGAACCATTGATCCGCGGTTTTCATATATCAAATATATATAATCGTAAAAGGTTTAAGGTGATCGCATGGAAACCAACAATAAAAAAGCCATCTTGAATGAGCAACATGAACTTGCTGAAGAAGTCCTTGATATTTACAGTTTAAAAGTGTTTATCATTCTCGACCTTTTTCTGTTCTCCATTTTCTTTGGCATACTGCTGCATCCGCTACTATCTTCTCTATGGCTTAACTTTTTATTGCCTTTGCTTTTTTTCACTATATTTACCGCTCTTCTTCAAATACTTGATATTTTCCATAAAAAAAGCTGACATCATTTTTGATGTCAGCTTTAAACTGTAGGTGATTTCGAAGAAAAAGCATTTCACCTCCAAATTTTACTTTGTATTAACATTTCA